>CALJAQ010000140.1 GCA_938029515.1 uncultured Nitrososphaerales archaeon | reverse complement strand
GGGTATGAAGTCAACGCAATGGTCGTAAACCAACTCAATAAGCCTCTGTTTACTCGCTATAGTCAGAAGCTGCGGCTTCGGCTTATACTTAGCGTATCTTACAAAGATAGCCTCAACTTCGTTAAGCGGATCCTTCTTGCCTGAGAAGATCTTAACCGCTGATACAGCCCTATTTGTGAGAAAGGGCATCATATAATCCGCTACCTTCGGGTAATAGTCCTTAGCGACCCAAACCCTAAGATAAGAGGCGTTCAGAAGCGCACCTATACGCCCAGCTGCGTTTCTCACAACATCGTCGAGTAGAGCCGTCTTAGCGAAGCCGTCAGCACCCTTCACCGCAAACCCGCTCTTGACCATCTCATCCAAAACCCTTTGAACCTCCTCAGCACCAACCCTCCTATGCTCAGCAGCCTCCACATCCCTAGCCACCTTAGAGTAGAGGTGGTCGAAGCTGATGAACTTCCCATCCTCCTTTATAGCCAGCAGTAGAGCAAGCCTCTCCTCGATAGTGGCCTTCACATCAAACACCCCTTCTGGAGTCTCAGCCCAATGCCTTATCTTCACACATCAGATCAACTCTGAACCATCATCGACTCCACCACACTTAGATTAGGGGTTAGATATTAGTGTTAAACTCTCTGCACAGCCAAAAGGCTTTAGACTGTGTCGTCAGAAACTAAGATGTGCGGGAGAAGAGCGCTCTTCTACCAGCCTTCACCCTAGGGCATACAGCCCACCACCTATATACCGCTATAATACCAGCACTACTACCAATCCTCAAATCTACATTTAACCTAACATACGTTGAAACGGCGCTACTGCCAACCTCATTCCAAGCAGGCTTAACAGCGCAGATAATCGTAGGACTCTACTCAGATAAAACTGCAAAACGAAGCATCATAGTCTCAGTAGGACTCGCGGCAACAGCTGCAGCGATAGCGGCGCTGAGCCTAGCCCCCACATACCACCTACTCCTAGCTACATCCTTCTTAGCGGGAGTCGCAGCGAGCACATACCACCCAGCAGGCACAACACTCGTAACAGAACACTACCCACAGAAGATGGGTTTCGCACTAGGTGTGCACGCGATAGGTGGAGGGTTAGGCACATCACTAGGGCCGATAATGCTAGGCGCCCTAGCGGCAACACTCACGTGGCAGGAAGCCCTCTATCTAATATCCCTACCTGGATTAATCACCGCTCTAATCTACTCAAAGCTCGTAAAAGACGTCTGGACGTTTAAATCAGAAGATAAAAAGCAGACCACATCGGAAAAAGGTTTGATAAAGCAGGTCGCGCCTACATTAACCATCTTTCTAACAGCCTACTTAATGGGGCAGTTCGCTGCCGAAACAATGGTAGACTTCATACCACTATACCTCACAGAAACCTTCCTCATTACAGCACCCATAGCAGCCATACTACTCGGCTTAATGCGCATACTAGGAGTAATCGGAGGGCCTATCGGAGGACTAATAGTAGATAAACTTGGTTCGAAACGCATCGTAAGCCTAAGCTTCTTCGGGCAAGCAGCCTGCATACTGCTCCTACTTCAAGTCGAATTAGGGGGAGCACTCTACATCATACTCGCCTTGACAGGCTTCTTCTTCGCCATCCAGATACCAGCAGGCAACGCATACCTAGCTAAACTCGTACCTGAGAAGAGAAGGGGCACAGCATACGCAATCTTCTTCACAGCGAACGTAGGCTGGTCAGCGTTTGTCCCACCTATCTCAGGAGCAGTAATAGAAGCCCACAGCTTCCAAACAGCATTCACCCTAGCAGCAACGGTCTGCGCAGCAGGAGCATCGATTATGCTGACTCTGAAAGAACCTAGATGAAAAAGAATTTTAGGCAGAAACCTAACTAACCCACTCCACGCCCCGGTAGCTTAGCCCAGCAAAGCGCCTGCCTCGTAAGCAGGAGATCGCGGGTGCAAATCCCGCTCGGGGCTTTAAACCACAGGTATAAAAACACCTCTTCTAAATCCATATCGCTCATATTAAGGAAACGCGTTTTTAAGTGTTGAATAATCAATCGGCTTAATTTCCAGTTTGAATGGATCGTGGTTTATTTATTCAAGGGGTTTGAATGTCGACGCTAAAGAGGAGTAGTTCGAGCGGCCTGTCTTTTCCAGACGAGTTTATAAGCTCGTTTTATGAACTTATCCAAGATTAAACCTCTGGTGTAAGCTCCTTCCTTCTCAGCCGTAACTTCACCAATGGTTAAATGGATTAACTCTTCTCAGACCTACGTAACTACTGCGAGCATGCCTATGAATTGACTAGTCAAAAGCCTAGAGAAAAGCGCAACATCTACAAGAGTGTTCCATTTTAATTTCAGGGCTTCTGCGCCCATTTTTCGAAGTGTTCCAACACTTCTTTTGGAATAGGGTTTATGTATTCGATGTTTACGCTTTTACAAAGTTTTTGAAAATCTGTGTCTGTTGTTATAATAGCGGTAGCATTTTCTTGTATCGCAGCTGCTAGGTAAACGCAATCATATACGTCGTGGTTCAGCCCTTCAGCGAGCTCGAAGCTTTTGGTTAGGGTTTGTCTCCGAAGGCAGTAGTAATGTGGGCGGTCATAATTCTCTATGAAGTATCTAACTGCCTTTGCGCTCTCAGTCTTATTACATCCCCACTTTTCAGTCATAATCCAATAGGCTCTTATTGGGAGAATATCCATAATGAGGGGTGTATACACTCCGCTAAGTCCTTCCTCCACTACGGGTGATACATACTCATTTCCAGGGTGATCGCTGACTAAGTATATCGCTAACACATTAACATCTAGAATTCTCCTATCTTCAATCTCCAAATGTAGCCTCTCCCGCGTCTAGAAATGCTTCCCTACCCCAGTTTTGCTTATTAGATTGTACTCGGAGGGGTTTCGGTACTATAGGCTTCAAAACCAGCATACCCTTCTCCTCTATCAACTCGAACTCCGTTCCCGGTTTAAGACGAAGCTTCGCTCTCTTCTGCCGAGGGATTAAGATTCTACCCCGCTCATCCATTCTGATCTTTCCCACATTTATCCACCCACAAAATTAATGACAATTTAACCCATATAAACATTCCGTAAATGTCCACAACGGTTTGTCAACAGCCGAGAGCAAAGGCAGCTCTCTCTCACCCCATTTTAGCAAACCACCAGCTTAAGGCTACTTGGGTATGTGAAGTTGGATTTGAACTGACGATTTCACTTAGACGCCTAATGTTTCTAAAAATGTGATTATAGGGGTTTCAAGAGAAACTGCGTATTCAAAGCTCAGAATATAGACGGCTTTAGAATCATGAGCCTGGGAGAACAACATCTACCCTGCAGTAGTTAAACCGAGTTTTGGACCAGCTAAAGAGAGCCGTGCAGCTAAGGTTTATCTCATGGATCTGCTTGAATAATCCTCCTGCGACGTGCATATCTTACATAACCGCTCTACAATCCCTTCTACAACCTAACATATTCTTACTCCCCAACTTGAGACTAGATCCATCTGAGGCGGCGGAAGTACCATAGCATCAATAGAGCAGGGATCGTTGAGACGAGTAAGATGATGATAAATGTGGTATAAGGTCCTAAGAAGTCCCAAGACCCGGTCTCTACCCCACCAGGTAGATTTACGTTCATCCCATATAATGTACCTACTACTGTGGCTGGGATGGAAAGAGTGAAGACGATAGTAAGTATGGCGAGTATCTTATTCGTCCTTTCGGTGTTGAGCACGAAGTCTGTGTCTTTGTAGATCTCTATCGTCTCCTTACACTCTTCTAACGTCGCCCAAACCTTATCTACGTGGTCTTGGATGTCTTCAAAGTAGGTGGTAAGGTCTATGGATGAGAATCTGTTTACCTCCTTTGCCACTTCAGCCACTACACGCTTTAGGGGAAAGGCGATTCGTCTAAGATTAGCTATCTTACGCCTCAGTATAGTGACCTCCCGCACTGCTTCAATTTTTTCGTCAAAGACCTTGTCCTCAATCTCCTCTAATTCACGTAGAAGATTATCTAATATGGGGAAGAATGAATCCACTAATCTATCGAGTAGATGGTAAAGGATGTAGCCAGCAGAGTTACATACAATAGTCTGAAGGGTCTGCTCATCTTCTTTGCAGGCTTTAAACATATCGGATATTGGTTTAACATCACCTTGATGAATAGAAACTACGTAATTCTTCCCTAGAAAGATGGAGAGCTGAGTGGGGAGGATGAGTTTGCCACCATCTTTAAAGCCTGGGTAGTGAATCAGAATAAAGAGGTAATCCTCGTATTTATCTACTTTAGGCAACTGAATCTTTGAGACAACGTCCTCTAAGGCTAGGGGGTGGAAGGAATACTTCATACCCAAGAATTCTAACGCCTTTTGGGTAGGCTTCTCTATATTTATCCAAGTAAGCCTCCCGCAAGAGACCGCCTCTGCTCCCTCAGCTACTGTGACATACATCACATATCCGCCCAACAGATCCTAGTTAACACTCTCTATTTTTACTTGATGCTTATTGCAAACGCAGACTTCTACTTCGTGTGTGAGCTACTCTTCAACCCTCTTCTATATATCACCGTGTATCTCCTTCTTTGACTCTTCATAAGCCGCTACCCACCTCCTATAGAACTCGTGTTGGATGCAGGTCAGCAACCCCATTACCCGCTCGTAGTTAAAGTAGCTCGGCTCATAAAGAGCCTTCAACACCTTTGTAAAAAAGTAGTTTAGGCGCCCATCCTTTTCCTCATCTGGAACATTCTTAAACGCAGCTAAGACCTGGCTCACAAGCAGATCGACCTCAACCCTCTTTTCACGTTTAATATACGGCATAAATCCACCTACAAATAGTTGAAAGAACCACTATTTGAAGTTACGTAAATTTTTATGCTTTGTTGCAAAATTGACTCTTGCTTTCAGTGGTGTTGGGGTGTGCTTAGGCTGTTCTCCATGCTGTTAGGAGGTTGTAGGTAGGTGTTTGGTCTTCATCTCCTGTATTATGTGGGTGGGTGTATGGCTCTTATGGACTCTCCTAGGGTTCATGGTTGGGTTGCTTGTTTCAGCCACCCATCTGAATCCATAGCCTACGCTGTCCTTCCAAGCCTTTGATAGGGAGG
>CALJAQ010000139.1 GCA_938029515.1 uncultured Nitrososphaerales archaeon | reverse complement strand
CGTGAGAAGTATGGGGACTTCGGCAGCGGCTACCCAGCTGACCCCTCTACAATAGCCTTCCTCAGAGACTGGTTGGTAAAATATGGTGAGGTGCCTCCTATCGCTAGGAAGAGCTGGAAGACTTGGAGGCGATTGGTAGATGGGAGGCTGGTTTAGGCTACATCTGACGCTGAAGCGATGAGAGGGCTACAAACACTTCGAGGGTCTTCTCAGCCAACTCGGTCTGTGTTATTCTACCTATTATCTTCCCACCCTCAGTAACATAGAGCCTTCTCACACCATTAGTCGTCATGAGTTGAAGCGCTTCGCCAAGCGGCCTATCCGATTCGATGGTTATCAGAGGGCTGCTCATCAGCTTCTCTACAGGTGTCTTACTTGGATCATAACCTTTCATCACACACCGCCTTATGAAGTCACGCTCTGTCATCACACCGACTATAACCCCTTTGTCAGTCACCAGCACAGACCAAACCCCATTATCCATCATCAGATTAAGCGCCTCTATAGCAGGTCTATCCTTCTCTATCTTAACAAGCTTCGTATCCATAGCATCCTTAACTCTAACTGTTAGTGGAGCCAAACACCTTCACAGCACCTACACCAGTTTTTCCACGTTATTAACCTTGCGCCACATCACCGTTATTATGGGTATAGGTAGCACGCTACACTTCTACTATCTTTAATCTTAATCAACCTCGGCTCTTCAGCTTCACATTTACCTTTAATAAAATGGGGGCAGCGTGGATGGAACCTACAGCCAGAAGGAGGTGATACTGCACTCGGCGGCTCACCAGCAGGCACACTTCTATGCCTCATCCTATTCTCAGGATTTGGATCAGGTATAGCTGAAACTAAGGCTTGTGTGTAGGGGTGTAGAGGGGCCTTAAGAATCTCTCTAGTATGACCGGATTCGACGATCTTACCAGCATACATTATGTAGAGGGTTTGTGAGAAGTATTTGATAGTAGCAAGGTCATGTGTAATATATATAAGAGCAGTTTTTCTTGCAGCCCTTTAAGGAGATCCATAATCTCAACTCTTACAGAAGCATCAAGCATGCTTACAGGCTCATCCGCCACTATAAGTCTGGGTTTAAGTATCATAGATCTAGCTATAGCAACCCTCTGCCTCTGCCCACCTGAGAGCATATGGGGGTGCTTCGAGGCGAACATTTCTGGCGGTTCAAGTTTGACATCCCTCAACGCTTGATTAACCACCTCTTTATGTGAAATATTGCTGGGCAGACATCAAATTTGAGTGTTTCTTAGGTTAGAAGTTTGGGTTTCTGTCGTGGGACGTACATGTACCTCTCTTAGAACCTGGGCTGGAGGAGTTAACTAGGCTGCGGGTCTTGTTTCTACCCCATAGCCCTTATCAATAACACCCTCTGTAATCTTGTTGAGGATTGTCTCATCTATTTGACTCCTACAGGTTTTCGATATATGCGAAGAGGATCTAAGCTCCCTTGCCAGGATTAGGTGATTTCGATTTAGCCACTCTTATTGGGATTCCCTCTTCTGTGAATATTTTCTTTCTTGCCCAGAGAGCCGCATTGACTAGGCTTATCATAACCGGTACCTCGATCAACGGCCCTATTACAGTGGCGAATGCTTCCTGTGAGGCTAGACCGAATACGGAGACAGCTACAGCTATTGCTAACTCGAAGTTGTTGCTGGCTGCTGTGAAGGCTAGTGAAGTGGTTCTCTTGTAGTCAAGCTTGGAGTAGTAGCCTAATGCGAAGGATACGAAGAACATTATGATGAAATATGCTAGCAGCGGGATTGCTACTCTGGCTACATCAAGTGGTAGGCTGACTATGTATTCGCCTTTAAGAGAGAACATGACTACTATAGTGAATAAGAGGGCAAAGAGAGACGTTGGACTTAGCTTAGACATGAAGACCTTATCATACCAAACCTTTCCTTTTGTCTTCAGAAAGTAAAACCTGGTAATCATCCCTCCGAAGAAAGGGATCCCTAGGTAGATGGCTACTGACTGTGCGACCTCTATCAAAGATATGTTTACGACTAACCCTTCTCCTGAAATCCAAGAGCTGACAACGGTTATGTAGAAGTAGGCTAGAATAGAATACATCGCTATCTGGAAAACGGAGTTTAAGGCTACAAGTATAGCTGCCCACTCGTTGTCTCCGTCTGCAAGGCTGTTCCAGACGATAACCATAGCTATACATCTAGCTAACCCTACTATGATGATCCCGTTTCTGAAGGCAGGATAGTCGGCTAGGAATATCCAAGCCAGTATGAACATCAAAAGCGGCCCAATCACCCAGTTTTGAATGAATGAGAGGGACAGCATACTCCTAGAACCCTCTGCCTTTACTATCTTCCTCAGCTCCTCGTATCTGACCTTAGCCAAAGGAGGATACATCATCCAGATCAAACCAATCGCTATAGGAATCGATGTTGTACCTATACTCATAGAGCCGATAATATTAGAGACCTGTGGAAATAAATAGCCCAAACCTACTCCAAGCACCATAGCCAAGAATATCCATAGAGTAAGAAACTTAGTGAGCCAAGGAAGCTGAACACTATCCTTTACATCCGTGAGAGAAGACATCTTCTGAACCCCATATATACATGTCATTGCAACATATTTAAGTTTGTTTATTCGGCTCGAAACGATGATGCCTGGATGGTCGATGACACATTTATCGATGTTAACGGCGGACAGTGTTGGTGTATTTAGCATTAGACGTTGGTAGGAATGGGCTGATATCCATGCGTTTATCCAACAAGGGAAAACCTAGCCCCCTAATCATTCTTTAAAAGCGTTTTAAATAGGCATAAAGCGGTAAATATCATAATGTGTGGGGAGAGTTTAGAGGGTTGATAAGCGCTTCAGCATCCTCTTTGAGCAGCTTATCGTCTCAGAGACGCGAACAGCTATCTCCTCTGGCTTATCGGCACCTACATCTATTACAATGCATATGTTGAGCCTACCTTTTAGCCGATCCTTTTTATAGCCCAAATCCTTGAGCCTCTTCAGAAATTCGCCACATCTCCTTCAACTTCCTAATACGCCAATATATCTTAGAGTCTCTAAGGCCTTATGTAGCACTTTATAGTCTTCTACGATACCGCAGAACACAAGAAGCAGACCTTCCCTAGACGGATTAATCCCCTCTAAACTTTCTTAAAATCATCTACCACGATCTTCTCAGCCTCTGGAACCTATCTTTGCCGGCTAGCTTGGTGTCAGCCACTGAAACTCTGAATCCTGTTCTTGACGCAATCTCTGCTATCGAATAGGCTAGATGAGCTGCGCCGACAAGCAGCACCGAGGCTCAGCTTCGACCAAGTCTATAAACACCATCATTTCTCCACCATAGATGAGCCCGTCTTCTAGAGTCTTCAGCGTCTTCTCTAAAGACATCTTTAATGACGCTTTTTCACTCCTTAAGCGTCTTCAGAGCATCTTCTATAACCAACTGTTCGAATGAACCTCCATCCAATGTAAGATCATTGACCAGTTCTCTCTGACCAGCATCACGTGGAGCCCAGCCTCCTTTTCTACAACAATCGCCAATGCAACACACCCATCCTTCTTCACCTCCTCTATAACCGCATTTTACCTCTCTTAAATGGCTCAAACAAACACCTTGCCCCCTGTTATCCTCCTCTAAAACATCATATACCTTACTCGTGGTGTGAGTATAGCAAAGACAATCCTGAACATTTGGTCTCCTCTAAAATATGCAAGGCGGAGAACGTAGATGAATATGTAGTAGAGTTGTGTCTTGCTAAGAGCGTTGGTGAGGATGCTTATTTTAGCTCGAAGCAGCGGCTCTTAAGGCTCTTGCGGTTCAACAAAGCTGAGAATAATTAAGATGCTCGCTGTGAGGTAGATGTGTATCTGCTAAGTGATGGTTGCGTTAGACCCCTCAACCCAACCCTCGCATCTGAACATAAATTGAGCATTGATCAAAAAAGATGCGAGTGGAATGTGTCCTATATCGACTCAGCCTTAATCGAGAGCCTACTCAAGCCCATCTCTTCTCTACCAGATAGAGCCTTAACGTTGAAACCACAGTTTACGGGTTGACAGTTAATTCCCCTCAAATCCCTCGAAGAATCCAAAAGGGCTATTTATACTCCTAGATAGAGTAAGAGAAATGTCAGTTTGATGTTGGTAGCCCGGGGCAGATTCGAACTGCCGTCACCGGCTAACCCCTCACCCTCTTTGGGATCCAGAGGCCGGTATCCCTAGCCCTTCGGGTTGGCCGCTAGACGACCGGGCTGCCTTCTTATACTGTGTTTGTTTGGGTTATTGACTTTTTTCCTCGCTTGTTTTCGGTAGGCTTATAGCGTTGTTCTTCTATGGCTTGAAGTGTGGTTGGTTTGGTTGTCGGTGTGGCTGCTAGGGTTGGTGAGGTTGAGTATGCGATTCGAGAGGTTGCTGCGTTGGCCGCTAAGCTCTCTAAGTCTGGTGTTAAGATCATACCTTTGAATATAGGTGATCCTGTTAAGTTCGATTTTAAGACCCCTAGTCACATAAAGGATGCTTTAGTGAAGGCTGTGTTAGAGGAGCATAATATGTATGGTCCTTCTGAGGGGTTGCCTGAGCTGCGTGAAGCAGTCTCTGAGCGCTTAGCTGGTATGGGTGCTGATATAGTTGAAGATGACATCATAATTACGAATGGGATATCTGAGGGTATACAGATGCTTACAGGGGTCTTGGTTGAAGCTGGAGACGAGATTCTTGTGCCTTCGCCGAGCTACCCTAGCTATAATGCTTACATCAGATTCTATGGTGGTAAAGCGGTATCTTACCGCACGGTAGAGGAGGAGGGTTGGGCTCCAGATATAGAGCACCTTAGAAGTAGAGTGTCTAAGAGGACAAAAGCGGTTCTACTTATTAATCCAAATAATCCAACGGGTGCGCTATACGACGTGAAGACGATTAAAGAGGTTGTGCAGGTAGCTGCTGAGAACAACCTCATACTTATAGCCGATGAGATCTACGATGAGATCGTCTTTGATGGAAGTTTTACACCAGCAGCATCCGTAGCAAAAGATGTTAATTTCATAGGGTTAAACGGCTTCTCTAAGGCCCACCTCATGACTGGTTGGAGGCTAGGCTACATATATCTGAAGGATGGGGAGTCGAGGTTAAAGGAGGTTAAGGAGGGGCTGCTTAGACTAGCTAGGGTGAGGCTCTGCCCAAACACGCCGGTTCAGAAGGCTGGTGTAGCCGCTCTAAAAGGGTCGAGGGATCATATTCGCGACATGGTTGCGAAGCTGAGGGAGAGGAGAGATTTCAGTTTAAAGGCGGTTGAGGAGATAGAGGTGCTGAGCTCAGCTACACCTAATGGAGCATTCTACCTCTTCCCCAAGATAAACCTCAAGGGCACAAAGTGGGCTACTGATAAAGAATTTGTCTTAGATCTGTTGAAGGAGACCGGTGTAGTGGTTGTTCACGGCTCAGGCTTCGGCGACTACGGCTCAGACCACTTCCGCATGGTCTTCCTACCCCCCCTAGATGTTTTAGGCGAAGCGTTTGAGAAGATCAAAGCCTTCATTAAGAGCCACTATAGAGGTTAAACACTCTGCTCCTCACATACGTTCAACGATAGGGAGGCCTAGCAGCTCCATCGTCTTGTTTAAGACCGATCTGAAGCCTTTAACTAGCATAAGCCTCGTAGCCCTAACGTCGCTATCTGAGCAGCCTAGGACTGGGCTGCTTTCATAGAAGTTGTTGAACGCTGTGGATAGCTGTATGGCGTATCGCGCTAAGGTTTTGGGTGAGAGGCTTCGGGTAGCTTCTTCAACTACGAGGTCGAACTTCGATAGCTCCTTGAGCAGCCTCTTCTCTGAGAGCTGGGTTATGTGTAGATTCTTCGTTGAAGCATCTACACCCTCTTCAGACGCTTTCTCAAGTATTCTGCAAGCTCTCACATAGGAGTAGAGTATGTAGGGCCCTGTGTCCCCTTCTAGTTTTAGGGATCTGTTTAGGTCAAATACTACGATTTTGTCGAGGTCTTGTTTGAGCAGGTCGAATTTAAGGGCTGCTACCGCTATGCTCTCTGAAACTTCTTCACACCACTCTACGCTCTCATTCGGATTCCTCTTTACAGTCTCTTCTAGCGCCTTCTTCTTCAAAGCGTCTAGCATATCGTCAGCGTTTAAGTAGATGCCTTTTCTCCCAGATAGGTGGAGAAGACGCTCCTCTTCTGAAAAACCCATCTCTTTCGCCGTCTGAGGTGAGAGTGAAACGACTGCGTAGGCTAGGTGCACATATCTGTCTTCAACCCCTTCGGAGAGTTGAGACAGCACCTCTTTGATTATCCTCTGCAGCCTACTCTGCCTAACATCTATAACTACGATGGTCTTTTCCGCGCCGTAGAAGTCTGTCTTTTTAGAGCCTTTGGTTAGGTCTGTAGCCCAGAGGGTTGTGCCATCAGGCTGCTTAACATACTCTATGTAGTTGAATGGGTCTTCAACCAACCCTATCTTCCAAGCAGCATACGGTATATCTTTCGCAACATAGGTCGCGGTGCCATCTGCTCTCACCAAAACCTTCTCTTCACCCTCTTCTTCACCCTCAACCTCGACTATCCAACACCCTTTGAGCCTACCTTCTTCTGCGAATTTGATGACTCCTCTGCCCCTCAGCTCCTTGAATAATGTATCCCAGAGGCTTGAGTGCACTATCTGCGACTCGAAGTTAAGGCAGTCGTATCTTGCACCGAACCTCCAGCAGGTCTGCAGCTGCTCCCTTAGAATCCTCGATGTGATCTTCTTAGCGAAGTCAGAAACCTTGCTGCTTGGGTCTTCTAGTTCTTTGAGTATCTGCCTACGCTTCTCTACTAGGTTAGGGTTCTGCTCATACATTTCGTTGACTTTAACGTAGACTACGTCTCCACAGTAGTGGTCAAACTTTACGCCTTCAGGCGCCTCTATCGGGAAGTTTAGGTGTAGGAAGCCTAGGAGTATGTCTGCAACCTGGGCTCCTGAGTCATCTATGTAGTTTAGAACCTTGACGTTATAGTTGCTGTGTTTTAGCATACGGTAGATGGCGTCTCCTATCGCCAGGTTTCTCAGATGCCCTATGTGTAGCGCTTTGTTTGGGTTGACGCTTGTGTGCTCAACCGTAACCTTGACGCCTCCGCCTATGTCGATAGGCTTCACCTGCTCGACGCTCTGTATGTTAGGTAGGAGCCTTTCAGCCAATGTGCTGTAGTTTACTCTGAAGTTGATGTAGCCTGGTGGGTCTGCGGTTAAACTTTCTATTAGGCTGCCTCTGCTTAGATGTATGCTGCCAACTATATCTTCTGCTATCTTCAGGGGTTGGCTTCTCAGGTTCTTGGCTAATGTGAAGGCTACGTTTGCAGCCAGGTCCCCGTGCTCTTCAGGCGGCTCGCTGAGGTTGAAGTCGACTTTCGAGTAGTTCAGCTCTTTAAGCGCATCCTCCACAACGCTCTTAGCTTCGCTCTTAAACATTCTGAAGCTCAACTTTAGTTGAACCTATCTAGCTTCACTTTAAAGAATTCTTCTGCGATGTGGTTGAGCGCTTCTACAAGCCCCTCGCCGTTTCCGCTTTCCGTCACGTGGCTTGCAGCCTGCTTTACTTTATCTGGTGCGTTCTCTAGAGCTACACTGTATCCGCAAAATTTGAATAGGGGTATGTCTGTTTCGCTGTCACCCACCGCTACGGTCTCCTCTGGGCTTA
>CALJAQ010000138.1 GCA_938029515.1 uncultured Nitrososphaerales archaeon | reverse complement strand
ACCGTTGACGCTAACTATTTGAAGATAGTTAGGAAGACAGATGGAGGGGGGTAAGGAGAATTTGGGTGAGCAGAAGACGGTGATGGCGCTAATAGTTGGTGGGGAAGCTAACGCAGGCCCACCGTTGGGTCCAGCATTGGGGCCTCTTGGGGTTAACGTAATGGCTATAGTCAAGAAGATCAACGAAGTTACAGCCAACTACAAGGGGATGAGAGTTCCAGTCAAAATAACAGTAGATACAGAGACAAAGAGTTTTGAAGTAGAGGTGGGCACACCTACTACATCAGCGCTGCTCGTTAAGGAAGCTGGGGTAGAGAAGGGCTCAGGGAACCCTAAAGCTAACCCTGTTGGCAACCTAAGTATGAGGCAGATAGTCTCTATAGCTAGTGTTAAGCTTGTAGACTCGTACGCTTCTAAGCTGAAGTCAGCAGTAAAAGAGGTTCTAGGTTCTTGCGTGAGCATGGGTATAAAGGTTGAAAACAGAGATCCTAGAGAAGTGTTAAAGGAAGTAGATGGCGGTAGATGGGATGATATACTCTCCTCACGATAACAAGCCTTTTATAACTTAGTTTAACCACACTACCCTAAAAAGGTGTTTAAGATTGCTGAGCGCTGAAAGCGTAAAGCAGCTAGTTCAGGATGCTAGGAAGAAGACGGTTAAGAGAAACTTTACTCAAGCCTTTGAGCTTATTTTGACATTTAAGGAGCTTAACCCTAAACAGCCTCTAAACCTTAATGAAGTCGTCTTTCTACCACATCCTTTTGAAAAAAGACCTAGGGTGTGTGTTATTGCTTCTGGCGATCTTGCTTTAAGAGCACGCAATTCAGGCGCAGATCTTGTTATAGACGGTGGGGAGTTAGATAGGCTCGCTAACCAGAAGAGGGAGATTAGAAAGATCGCCTCTAACTACGACTTCTTCTTGGCTGAAGCTTCACTCATGCCTAAGGTGGGTAAGATTCTCGGTCAATATTTTGGTCCAAGAGGGAAGATGCCTACACCAATAGCCCCTACCGCACCCTTGGAGCAGATTTTAGAGAGGTATCGCAGCGCTGTTAGGGTTAGAAGTAGAAATCAGCTTGCTGCTGCCTGTAAAGTTGGTGATGAAAAGATGGCTGATGAGAGAATTATAGATAACACTCTTGCTGTGATAGACGCTGTGGTTAAGAAGCTGCCTTTAGGTTTAAAGAATATAGGTGGAGCGATTATAAAGCTGACTATGAGCCCACCAGCTACCTTCAAGGTTAAGTGATAGAGATGTCTAAAGTTAGACTCGAATACCCTGCGAAGAAAGTAGAAACCTTATCCAAGCTTGAAGAATTAGCTTCACGTTCAAGCGTCATAGCTCTGGCTAAGCTGAGCAAGGTTAGAGCTTCTCAGCTCATGAGTCTAAGAAAGAAGCTATCTGGTCAAGTACAATTTGTGGTTGCTAAGAACACTTTAGCTAAAATAGCGTTAAAGAAGGTTAAGGGCTCCAGAGACTTCTTAAAGCTTCTTGAAGAACAGAACCTCCTCATCTTTACAAACATGAACCCCTTCAAACTCAGCCTCATATTAGAGAAGAATAAGGTGTATCTTCCCGCGCGTGCTGGCGATGTTGCTACAGATCCGATTATAGTGCCTGCCGGCAACACAGGCTTACCACCAGGTCCAGTATTAAGTGAGTTTAAGGAATGTGGTATCCCTACCAGGATAGAGAGTGGAAGCATATGGGTTACTAAAGATACGGTAGTTAGGCAGAAGGGCGAAGTTATTTCACTTAAGTTGGCAAGTCTGCTTGCTAAGCTTGGTATAAAACCGATTAGGGCAGGTATTTCAATATACGCTGCTTATGCAGATGGCATCATATTACGTGAGGGGGATCTGAAGCTAGACTTAGAGGAGTATAATAAGCAGGTTGGTTTGTTGCAAGCCCAAGCTTTGGCTTTAGCGGTTGAGGTATGTTACGCTTGCAAGGAAAGCTTACCTTTGCTGATAGCTAGAGCTGTGCAACGAAGCGTTGCAGTAGCTGTCTCAGCCGCTTATCCTGCTGATAAACTTACTACTGAAAAGATCCTTGGTGAAGCGCATCTAAAGGCTTCGATTTTGATGGGTGAGTTGAGTAAGAGAGGGTATTTTTAGAGGGCGACTCAGCCGAAGAGAGATGCTAGACCAGCTAGAGCTTCTTCTTCACCCTCCTTCTCCTCTTTCTTCTCCTCTTTACTCGGCGCTGCCGCCGCCGGTGCCTGTGTCGGTGTTGGTGCTGCTGGTGCAGCGGGTGCGGCGATAGGCGTTAGCGTTGCGTTCTTTATCGCTTCTTCTATGTTGATTTCAGAGAGAGCTGAGAGTAGCGCCTTCACCTTCACTTCGTTTGGTGTTACACCTGCTGCAGCGATTACCCTCTTTACATTCTCTTCATTTATAGGCTGTTGCAGCCTATGTAGGAGCAGAGCAGCGTATATGTATTCCATAGCCCTTCGTCATCTGCACAGGGATGCTGATGACTATTTAAGAGTTTTGAGCGCTATCGCCTATCCTTTGTCACCGCAATCACGATCCTGATATAAAGATAAGAGTGTTGCTAAAATCAGAACTCATAGGTTGGGTTTATGATTAGATTCATCAGCCGCTCCAAGGAGAGAGTTCTTCATATGCCGCTTATATGCTATTCTACATCTGCTTAAGTCTACCTTCTTGAATTCTAGTTCAAGTGAAGCAGCGAGCCTACTTGCTTCTGTAGTGATTGCTGGCGCTGCGATTATGCCTCTAACAGAGGCGCCTTTGCTCCTGAACTCCGTGAGGTACTTGTATGCTTGCTTCACAGCTTTTACATCAACAGTCTTTCTCTTAACCTCGATTATAGTGTATCTGCCTAGGCTGTCATAACCTGTGAAGTCAACCACTCCAGCGTCCAAGCGGCGTTGCTGAGAGAGAATCCTGAATCCAGGCTCCAGTAGGTCTGGGTTTAAGGTTATGGATTCATACATTTCGTCTTCACTTAGGTGCATCTCGAACTCTGCTTCATCTTCGAGCTTTATGCTTGCTAGTAGCATTATCTCTTTGAAGGCTATGTTGAGTGTTTCTCGATACTCCTTTCTATAAGACTTGATTAGTAGATATTCATCTTCTTGTTTGAGTGTGAATATGCTTCCGGGGGGCTGCCAGTTTACTGCCTCGAATCCTTTTGGTCTATGTAGGAGGAGGGAGCCGTCTTGCTTTATTAGCAGAACCCTCTCGCCCCAGTCTAGTTTGGAAGAGGCTCTCCCAGCATACTCTACTCTGCATAACCCAACTACAATTATGAAGCGCTTCTTTGACAGATCTTCTTCTAGTAGGTTATATGCTTCTTCTAATGTCGGCTGGAGCTTGTATACACTCCTTTCCTTCAACCCATTCTCTTACTCTACGATTTAACTACTAAAAGACTTATCTGCTTATTCGGTGCTCATTATATGGAGCTAAGGTGGGAGAGAGCTGCTTCAGCATCCCTACAGGGGTTAGAGGCTTAGATAGGATGCTATTAGGTGGCCTACAAGTAGGCGCTGTATCTGACTTCTATGGTGCAAGCGGGGTGGGTAAGACCCAGCTATGTCTACAGGTTTCAGCGTTGACCGCAGCGCCTAAAGAGAAAGGCGGTTTAGGTTTGTTGGTATTATATGTTGACCCAAGCGGCTCCTTTAGACCAGAGCGGCTTAAAGAGCTGGCTGAAATGCGAAATTTAGATGCTAGTAAGGTGCTCTCTCAAATATATGTCTATGAACCTAGGCTGGTAGAGGAGCAGATAGCCTTGCTGCAACAGATCAAGAAGATGGGTAGGAAGCCGAGTCTGGTTGTTGTTGATAACGTCGCAGAACTTTTCCTGGGCAGGGAGGATGCTTTTGTAAGAGGCTTGTTAGGTAGGCATCTGCATTCACTCTGCCTAACAGCCTTAAAAGAGAATATAGCTTTCCTTTTAACTAACCCTGTGAGAACAAGGTTAGATGAGGGTTTAACAGTTGAAGCTGGGGGGAATGTTATGGCTCAGGGAGCACACTTTAGAATACAACTATCTAAAAAGATGGGTGGTCTTTTTTCAGCTGAAGCGGTGCAGCCTCCTCTAAGACCTAGGGAGGTATATTATAGGATAACTGTTTACGGGTTGGTTGACGCGAGTGATCCAAGATGGATATCTTAGATTCTGCTACTGAGGAATTTCTTGCGCATTTATTGGCTAAGCGCTACTCTGAAGCTAGAGAGGTGGCGTTAAACGCATCTTTGTGGTCTGGTTCAGATAGGTTGGTTGGTAGGAGGGCTGGCTGCTTGGGGCTTATTTCAAGATTTGCTCAGAAGAAGGTAGA
>CALJAQ010000137.1 GCA_938029515.1 uncultured Nitrososphaerales archaeon | reverse complement strand
GAGAGGCAATCCATCAAAAGATCCTTCTCCTCGATAAAAACATTCAGGAGCGTCACCAAAAGATGTGAAAGATTAGCGATAACACCCCACATTCGTACACAACCTACATAACACTCTACCCCAGAATATTGAAACGAGTTCCTTACGAACAAAATAAAAGTAGGTGCAGACACGTTTTTAGGCTACACCAAACAAACACTTTACTAGACTTGACTATAAAACCTGTAGCTACCTCCTTCTTAACCTACCGAGGTAAGATTCTTATCTTAAAGCGAAGTGATAGAGTGGGGAGCTACCGTGGTTCTTGGGCTGGCGTAAGCGGATATGTTGAGCAGGGTGAAGAGCCCTTAGATACCGCGCTTAAAGAAGTAGAAGAAGAGACGGGGTTAAAACTTGATAGAGGTGCGCTCCTAAAGAGCGGCGAGCCGCTACCAGTCTACGATAAAGTAAAGAAAGTGCTTTGGCTCGTCCACCCATTTCTATTTAAAGCGCCAACAGGACGCATAACGTTAGATTGGGAGCATGAGGCATATGCTTGGATTAAACCCGCAGCGCTCAAGAATTACAGCACTGTGCCACGCTTAGCCGACGCTTTAGAGCGTGTTAAACCACACACCTTCAAACTAAGTAGAATACTTAGCAGCTACCTTAAAGAAATAAAAGACGATTCAACACACGGATCAAGCTGGCTAGCAGCCAGAGCGGCTGAGATTCTTCAAGCAGCCTCAGACTCATCCAAATACAGTAAGGTAGATGAATATATTCGTTTTCTGAAGTTTTATGCTAAGAAGTTAGCTGAAGCAAGACCAAGTATGCTTGCTGTAGAGAATGCCGTAGTGTATCTGCTTGGTCGCATCATTGAAGGGTACGACAAAGCGCTAGAGTTAAACGCCCTTAAAGATCTGTTAAGAAGGGCTGTTAGTAGATGGTTAAAGGTTAAGGAGGAAGCCTTTAACGAATGTGTTGAGCATACATCACACCTTTTTGAAGAGGAATGCAAGGTGTTGACACATAGCTACAGTAGCACCATCTTAGAGGCGTTGAAAAAAGCTGCTTCAGAAAAGAAAGGCATCAAAGTGTATGTGTCTGAATCAAGACCACGGTACGAAGGCAGAGCCATGGCTAAGGAGCTTGCAGAAAGCGGATGTGATGTTACACTTATCACAGACGCATCAATAGGGTACTTCATTAAGGATGTAGATGTAGCTGTTGTGGGGGCAGATACGATCCTCGCCGACGGTTCAGTAGTTAATAAAATAGGCACATACTTACTTGCTCTATCAGCCTCTAAAGTAGGTGTACCCTTCTATGTTGCTGCTGAAACGATTAAGATTGGTGTAAGAACTCTCTTCGCTAAACCAGTTTTAGAGGAGCGCTCCCCCGCCGAAGTTTTTAAAGACTTCTCCAATCTTAAGGTAAGAAACATCTACTTCGATGTGACACCAGCTGATTTAGTTACAAAGATTGTGTGTGAGCATGGTTTAATCGAAGCTTCGAGGGCTTTTGGATATGCTGCAGAAGCGCTTAAACTCGCTTACTTCCCATAGCTATTTAAGAGATGTGGTGTAATTTTTCTGCCTTGCCTTAACGCTATTAGCCTAGCAGACCTAAGATCCTTGACGCTGCGCTTATTCGGTTTACTCTTAACCAAAGAAGTTGTTCCAGCTTCGTCGACGATCTCTATTTGAATCTGTTTCCCAAACTCATCTAAGAGGGCTCTTGCCAACTTTAAAGCTATGTCGATGTTGCCGTCCCCTATCTTCACCACCTTCCTTTTTGCCAATGTGCTTCTCAGCAGTTTAGAGACTATATTAAAAGCCTTTACAGTAGAGTAGACTACACGCCTATACACTTCTTCACCCAAGTAAAAAGCTGAAACGCCTATCCTCACACCAGGGTCGATGCCAACAACATACACATCCTCCCCCCTCGGCTTTCTCACCGTAGAGAGGATCTTAGCCACAGCCAACTCGCTATCCAGATCCTCCAAGCAGAGCACAGTGTCGAAAGATATGAGAGCACGCTCCTTTCTCGTAGAGATAACAAGCTTCACACTCTTATCTATAGGATCGTGAGGAGTAAGACTCCTAAACGGTAAGCCAATGCTCTTAAGCAAACTTGATATAAAAAAGTATGCTCTACCATCTAACGTAGCTACGGCAACTTCAGGCGCAGCGTTTGCATCAGCCAAGCATAAAAAATTTCTACACACACTTATATGAGCCTTACCATCCCATAGGGCTAAAAAAGCCTAACATAAGGGTAGTGGAACAGTTTCCATTTAACGTTATCTTATCAACTAGCATCACTTTATGATGCCTGAAAAGCTAAGCATCACAGGTGGGGTTGATGAGGTGTTCGAAGTTCCTTATGTTGCTGTTAAGAAATTGGGCTTGGCAAGATTAAATCCATTAAGACGCCTGCTGGGAAGTATAGGTATCCTGAAAGTAAGATCAAACGTCTTCCGTAGAGCGGCTCAAAAGGTAAGACCGTTTGCGCTAAAGTTAGCTCGGTTGACCAAAAAGAGGATTTAGAAAGGCAAAATAGAGAGTGTTAGAGTATGCTAAAGAGGAGAAAACAAAAAGCTGAGAGCGTTCTTCAAAAAGCTGTGCTGATGTTTGATGACTACTTGTTCAGTGTAGACCATGAAATCTGGAAAACTCGATGGCTACAGAGCATGTGGGGATGAAAGTTAAACTACTACATGGGACATATCTTCAGAAGCTAAAAGAAATGTAAATAGGTTATGCTGGTTGAAGAGCACCGATAAGCATCATTTAAACATCACTTTTAGCAAAACGTTAAGTGAAGAGAGTTCAATAGCAAGGCGTTAGCTACACGTGTTAACGAAGATAACGTAACATTCGATGCGGAGAGGGGGTGGTTGGAGAAAATACTGGAGGAGGGGCTGTAAGGACAGCATACTTCCAGAAGCGTAGGAGACTCCGCTCTAAGCCCACGCTTAATGGAAGTCAATATTGGGGAAGCATAGAGGAGGGGTTAAAGTGATAATATCATAGAACGGCTAACAAAGTCGTCGCTACAGCAACAACCTACAGTTGTTCAACAGTAGTCTTGAAGAACTAAAAGGGTATTAATAAAAAAGACGAAGTCAGCGAACCTAAGTGAGGCTGAGCAGGCTGAGCTTCAAGAAGCTTCAGGCAACAATCGGTAGAAGGCCGAGCTGGCGGCTTAATACGGTCTGCGAAGCTAAAAGCTCCCCAAACCTATACACAAGATGTAGGGTAAGCCCAAGCAAGTATAGATTGAAGTAGCTGGTTGTGAACTGAAGAGGGTAGCGGCGTTATAGCTTTGAAGAACCCTTCATGGCAGATGAATTCTCCCTCTCCACCGGTTCAGGGCGAAGTCCCTCAGTGCCACGAGGAGAAGACCCAACATAAGGAAAGTTAACATTAGATTGAATGGTAACATTCAAGTAGTGCAGTAAATAGTCTAAAAGTGGTGCTCAATGGTTTGGAGGTACAGCAAGATCTACCAGAGGAAGGAGAGCTGGTTTACGCCACAGTAACTCAGATAACTCCACACGGCGTCTACGTAACGTTAGACGAATACGACGGAATGAAGGGTTTTCTACACGTCTCAGAAATATCTAGCGGCTGGGTTAGAAACATCAGCAGATTTGTGCAGGAGAAGCAGAAACTTATCCTTAAGGTGATAAGAGTAAACAAGGTGAGGAGAGAAGTAGATCTCTCCCTTAGACAGGTGACTGAGGAAGAGCGGAGGGCTAAGATGCTTCAGATCAAAAGATTCGAAAAAGCCAGAAACGTCTTCAACACGGTTAAGATGAAACTCAATCTAACACAGGAACAGGAGGCAGGGTACGAAGACGCTATACTTGAGAAATATGATGATTTGTATTCAGCCCTTGAAGCTGTCTTCACGAAAAGAGAGCAGGCCTTCGAGGGGCTGAACCTTCCAGCAGAATATATCAAAACTTTAGAGCAGGTTGCTAAGGAAAAGATAACCCCACCCACCGTAAGTATAAAAGGAGTTATCGAAGCGAGGTCTCTGAGCCCTAACGGCATAGAGATAATCAAGGAGGCTTTAGATGCGGCTGAAAAGGTGAAGAGCGGGGGAGCAGATATAAACATATCCTACCTCGCAGCCTCAAAATATATGATAACCGTTTCAGCAGAAAACTATAAGGTAGCGGAGAAAGCGCTGGAGGCTGCGCTCAACAAAACGAAGACCATACTCCAGAAGAATAAAGCGTTCTTCTCATTCAGTAGAGGTTAATAGAAGTTGGTAAAGCTGCTGAGAAGATGCGCTCAATGCCAAACTTACACGCTATCAAATGTCTGCAGCAAGTGTGGTAGTGAAACCACTTACCCCCATCCACCTAAGTTTTCACTAGACGACAAGTATGCTACATACAGATTAGTCGAGCGCTACAAGAAATCTGAACAAGAAAAACCTACATAAGCACCTTATAGATCAGGACAGCAGCAAATACACCTTCAGCGGTAGGATTATCCAGACTAGAAGATTTGAAGACGAGCTTCAGTAACCCCTCGTCACCAACATACTTAAGCTGCTTTGTATAGAGCGCTATGTATCCAGGCTGATACTCCGAACCCTGAAACCTACCAGATCTGTCAACGAACTGTAAGAACACGAAGGGCCACATCTTACCCAGTATCGTGTTTTCCCAGAAGTATGGTTTAGGTGTGAATTCATCGTCATAAAGGAATTGAGTCATATTAAGCCCACCTATCCTTATGAACCACTGCTTCTTACTTTCATCACCACCGCCACCAAGCATATAGTAGTCAAAGCCTTGTGAAGAAAGCCTTTGACCAGAGACGAAGGCAACTATATAGCCTGTTCTTAACCTATTTGGATCTTTTGGGTCTTGAAGCAGGGTCTTTAGAATCGACGCTGCTTGACTTTCGTTTGACATGAATAGGCGACCTATCTGTGCAATCTTCGTAGAGTTTATAGTAGCGTTATCTGCTAATGTGGTTCTGTTACCCATTACGGTTATCCAATATCCGTAATCCCACCAAGAGATTATGACAGCGTCCCTAGGTGTATTATCCCTGATCCACGCTAATGCTTCACGCCAATCTGACAACTCCATTTTAAAGTTGGTGCCAGCGTTCGCTATACTTACAGGCTGATCTGCTATATCGCGCCAACTCGATCCTATAGGGTAGACCATAGGTGTTGTTAGAATACCTATAAGCAAGATAGAGTAGGCGATCTTTACATCACTCCTAATCTCACGTAGGTAAGCCTTCTTGCCGGCAACTTTAGAGGATTTAAGAATAGATGAGGATAGCTCAACCAAACCCATAGCGCCTAAAATCACCAGGGCCAAGGTGGAGTAGACCATAAGCCTGGAGAATGATGAAGCGATATATACACCAGATATACCTCGAATTAAAGCGAAAATAGAATATGGGCTTCTACGCCTAAACG
>CALJAQ010000136.1 GCA_938029515.1 uncultured Nitrososphaerales archaeon | reverse complement strand
TCTACCTTCTGCGCAGGTGCTGGACCTATTGCTAGGCAGGTTATGGTGCCTGGTGGTATCTGGGTTAAACCCCTATCTTCTATAGTCGCTACTGGTAAATCGTTTTCTTTAGCCTCCTTCTCAAGCATCTTCAAGTCCTCTAGTGAAGGTATTTTCAAAGCTATCTTAGCCATCCCACTCTCTAGCCAAGCTTTATGCCACTGTGGTTTGTGTATTCTTGCTTCCTCCGCGGCTAATATAGATGCGTGTGCGGCTTGAACAGCTATCTTACCTCTCCCCATCTTAAGGTCTGTTCTGACCACAATCGCTTGCTTATAGTACCACCGGCTTGACATAGGAGAGTATTTATCTGATCTATCGAATAAGTCTTTGGCTAAACTATGACGTCAATAGACTACGATGTGATAATAGCTGGTGGGGGGGTGGTTGGGCTACTATCTGCTAGAGAGGTGGCATCAAAGGGGTTGAATGTTGCCGTCTTTGAAGAAGATCTGGAGATAGGTGTGCCTGAGAAGTGCGACGGGCTTGTCAGTATGAAGGCTATCACAGACCTTGGTTTGATACCCTCAAGTAGAGCTGTACAGAATATGATAAAGAGGGTTTTGATTTATCCACCGAGCGGAAAACCGTTGGAAGCAGATGTATCTAAACAGAACCTCATCGTCTTAAATAGAAGTATATTTGATAAAGAACTTGCTAAAATAGTTTTATCAAGAGGCGCTGAGCTGAGGCTCGGGGAAAAGGTCTCCCAAGCGGTCGAAAAAGACGGCTACGTTGCGGTAAAGGCTAAACAAACCGTCAACTCAAAGATCTACATTGAAGCAAAGGGCGTATCAGCTCTACCGCCAGAGAAGCAGATTTCGCTCCTACCGGCAGCGAGGTACGACGTCGAAGCAGAGTGGATAAAGCACGACACAATAGAGATTTATCTAGACAACACAAAATACCCAGGCTTCTTTCTTTGGGTTATACCAACTGGTAGAAAGACCGCAAAAGTTGGGGTAGCTGGGCGCTCCATAAACTGCTTCTCCACCTTAGACGAATTCTTGAAGTGTAGAGGAGGCTACCCTACGAAGAAGATTTCAGCACCAATCTACGTGGGTGGGCCGGTTGATAGTTTAGTGGATGGCAGAATTATGCTTGTCGGAGACAGCGCCGGTCAGACAAAGCCTTCAACAGGAGGAGGAATATACACAGGCGGCGTAGGCGGCGTGTTGTGTGGTCAAGCTGCTGCAGCTTACATATTATATAATGAGCAAGACGCGCTTCAGAGGTATAGTCAGAGGTGGTTCAACCTATTTAAAGAGGAGTTCAAGATCTCACTGTACGCACGGAGAATATTTGAGAAGATGAGTAACGAAGGCATAGAGAAGGTCTTCAACCTACTTAGAGAAAAAGAGGTGCTCAAGAACATATTTGAAGAAGGCGACTTTGATAAGCATTCAAAGTCAGTCAAACAGATCTTAGGTGTGCAGGGTATGGTTAAGCTCTTTTCCATCGTAGCGTCTAATGAGGTTAAAGCTCTTCTCAAGCAGATTGAGGGTGTAGTGGATCAAAGAAGCTGATCTATCTGCGAACCTTAGCGAGAGTCTCCTCTATTCTAGAAAGAGCCATCTTGATCTTCTCCACTGAATTGGCGTAAGAGATTCTGATATATCCTTCTCCGTGGGCGCCAAAGGCAGCTCCTGGGACGGTAGCAACCCTCCCCTCCTTCAATAGGTGCATACAAAGATCCCAAGACGAATAGTTTAGATCAGAGATTCTTGGGAAGGCGTAGAATGCACCCTTTGGCGGATTAATTCTGAATCCCTCTATCCTCCTTAACCCATCTACGATGACATGCCTTCTCCTTGAGTATTCTTCAAGCATCTTCTCCACAGCATCTTGTGGACCGGTCAACGCCGCCAACCCAGCTTCTTGTGAAACTGAGCTTGGGCAAGAGTTCACGAATAGATTGAGTTTAGCCATATCCGCGGCTATATCCTTTGGCGCTATGGCATAGCCTAGCCTCCAGCCTGTCATAGCGTATGTCTTTGAGAACGAATTGACAGTAATGCACCTATTCTTCATTTCAGCGAGTGACGCTATGCTATAGTGCTTAACCCCATCGTAAACCATCTTCTCATAGACTTCGTCTGAGAGTATTAAGATGTTGTGTTTGATGGCTACATCAGCCAACGCCTTCAGATCCTTTAAAGGGATGACTCCTCCGGTTGGATTGCTCGGTGTTGCTACTATGATCATCTTTGTTCTATCTGTTATCAGCCCCTCTATTTCCTCTATGTCGAAGCTAAAGTCAAGCTCCTCCTTCAGCGTGTAGGTTAAAGGTCTTCCTCCCGCAAGTTTTACACACGCTTCGTAATGTGGCCAACTGGGATCTGGAATCAGCACCTCATCTCCTTCCTCTATCACTGTCTGTATAGCTAGGTAAACTGCGCAAGAGCCTCCTGCTGTAACTACGATTTCTTCTTCTGGGTCAGCGTCTATTCCATTCTCTTTCCTCACTTTAGCTGCTATGGCTGCTCTTAACTCGGGTATTCCTCTGCTCGTAGTGTAGTGTGTTCTCCCCTCTCTCATAGCCTTCTCTGCTGCATCACATATATGTGTTGGGGTGTTGAAGTCAGGTTCTCCAGCCTCCAGCCTCACGACATCAGGCATCTTAGCTGCGAGATCGAATATGACTCTTATGCCGGAAAGCTTAACATCCTTGACTCTAGCCGCTACTCTACCATCATCCAAACTCTCCATACTATAACCTTATATTTAATTAGGATAAATATGTGCCCTCTACCTTGCTGGAGGCTTCCTCTACAGCCTTCATGGTGGCTTCTATATCGATGTTAGGGAAGCGGTAAAGTATCGCACGTCTAAGTGCACCCAGAGATGCGAAGTCTGTAATAGATGCAAGTGCACCTAGTAGGGTTGTGTTTACTGTAGGCTTCTTTAGATGCTTCATCGATATGCTGGTTGCGTCCACCGTAAACACCTGAACGTTACCATCAATATTAGGCTTAATCTCCTCTGGCCGCCGGTTAGAGTTAATCAATATCTTGCCCTCAGCCTTTAAGCCATCTAACACCCCTGCTTCAGAGAGAGCTCTTTGGTCAAAGACTACCAAAATATCTGGGGTGTACACAGGTTCACGCAGCCATATGGTGCTATCTGAAACCCTAGCGTATGCTACAACCAGCGCACCACGCCTCTCGGCGCCGAAGAATGGGGTGGATTGAACAAACCAGTTTTCATATGCCGCTGCTCTAACAAGGAGCTCCGCAGCTGT
>CALJAQ010000135.1 GCA_938029515.1 uncultured Nitrososphaerales archaeon | reverse complement strand
AAAAGCTAAGCTTTTTAGAAGCTTTTCCTGCTATAAGGCTGTTGAATCTGCTAGAGAAGATGACCGCATTAGACTTTGGGCGGGTTAGCAGAAGCGTCGAAGCTTTCATAAAGGGTAAGGTCAAAGAAGCAGGTGCATCTGGTGTAGTGGTTGGTTTGAGCGGTGGTTTAGATTCGTCGACCGCGGCGTATCTTGCGGTTAGAGCCTTAGGCAGCGGCTCTGTACTAGGGTTAATACTACCAGATTCAAGGGTTACTCCTGCAGGCGATGTTGAAGACGCAAAAGCTGTAGCCGCTACCCTAGGAGTTGAAGCCATCACCATAGACATATCAACTATTCACAGCGCATACATGGAGCATCTTAAGCCGAATAGGCTCGCTGAAGGTAATCTTAGAGCTAGAATAAGGATGAGCATACTCTACTACTACGCAAATCTGCTGAATAGGCTCGTTCTAGGCACAGGGGATAGAAGCGAAGCGCTGCTAGGATACTTCACAAAATACGGTGATGGAGGTGTGGATCTTCAACCCCTAGCCGAACTCTATAAAACCCAGGTTAGGGCATTGGCCTCATTCCTTAATGTGCCTAAGCAGATAGTTGCTAAGAAGAGCAGCCCTAGGCTTTGGGCTGGGCAGGAGGCTGAAGATGAGTTAGGTTTACCCTACGAGGACATCGACCAAATCCTCTTCTCAATATTTGACCTAAAGATGAAGCCTGAAGACGCTTCTAAAGCCCTTAACATACCCATCGATAGGGTAAAGGCCTTGTTGGCTAGGTATCGTGCAACGGAGCATAAGAGGCATCCACCACCCTCAGCTAAAATAGTTGGATGAGCGCCACCACAGCCTTTAAGATGTATGCGAGGAGGTCTCCGAAGAAGACTGCAGCCGCGAAGCCGGCTGCCATAAAGGCTAGAAGAGGTATGCCAGGGGTAACCCACACACCACCTTTGGATGCGAACTCCCCATCTACTCTAAGTAGGCTGAAACTAAACCTCCTCTTACCTGACTCCTCCTTCTCCATCAGAAAGTAGAATGAGCCTACTTTCTCACCTGCTTTGAACCCAAGTACGCTGGCTAAGGCCTTTCTGTAGATCGGTTCATGCTCTAACCCCTCAAAGACCCGCTCTCCTTTAAGTATTCGTATAAGGTTGTTTAAGCCGAAGTATATCGATAGGGTGGAGGCCAGTATCATCGAGTTAACGAGTATTATAAGCGGTGTGAACGGGTGTAGAGTAAGGTTTCTGTTGAAGATAGGGGCGAGAAGAGCGCAGACGAGAAGAGCCTTAGCGTCAGCGCCGCCGTAGAAGCCTAGGTAGTAGAGTGTAAACGCTACAACACCGGATAGAGCTGTTGAGGCAAGATACATCAGAAGGTTGGGGCTGTAGCCTAACAGAGCCTCTAAAGATGTTAACGCTAAACCTACTGCACCGAAGAGCCACCACACTCTATCGTCAACCTCCCTACTCTTTAGGTCAAAGTATGCTGATGTGAAGAGTGTAGCGCCGCATAGTAGGAGCCTAATATCAGTAAGCACCTAGAGGCACCACCTACGTAATCTGGGGGTAAAAGGGTTATAAGGATGTAGCCTTCTTCAACTTAGAGCCCAGATGTTAAGGGGGAAGTAGATTAGGAACGAGGCGGCGGTCCAGCCTAAGAAGACTGCAAGCACACAGTCTTTCAACACCTTACCGATATTCAGCAGCGAGACTGTGAGGGGTAGGCCGAGGGCTAATGCCGGTAGCGTATTTATGAAGTAGAAGGGGTATTCGATCCTGTTAAAGGCTAAAGACATTCCTAAGAGAGGAAGATAGGTGCCTATGATCCATAGGATTGTTAAGGCGAGCCCCTCATTCAACCTTCTTTTCGCTGCAAGGTATGCTGAGAACGGCACCACGATCCAAATAGAGTACCATAGCGGAAGATTAGTGACCCCTCGCCAGTTTATCGGATACACCTTTTCAACCCTGGAGCCAGCGTACACACCATCGGTGTAGTAGGTTATGTTCTTAACAACCTCTGACCTATAGTAGATCATCTCCCTCTGCTGAGTCGGTATGAACCAGTTCCAAGGGTAGTTTTCAGGCCCTATATTCGAGTTCTTCACCGTGAGGCTGGATGCGTAGGTTACTATGTAGCGCCAGTGCTCAAACACGTTCGTAATATACTCCTTCTGCACGCTCCAGGTTGTTGCTGTGGTTGTGGACAGGACTGAGCCGTCTGGCGCTACTACAACCACTGGGCTTACTACCTGCACGAGCCTCTCTGAGGCCGCTGGCCTGTAGGCTGTGATGTAGATCTGCATAGGTATTGCTACGGTGGCGAGCAGCAGAAGCGTAAACTTCAAAGCCTTCAACACATCTGGCTTTGACGGCCTTTTCACGTTCGCTAGGTGTAGTAGTATCAGCGTGAAGAGTAGGAAGATGCTCGTCTCTTTGCTGAGAATAGATAACCCCATGAAGGCCGCTGATAAGACTATTCTACGCTTAAGGTAGTAGGTGAAAGCGATTACTGCGAAGAAGAGCGCAGGCACCTCAAGTAGGAAGAGGCTTGAATGAGCGAAGAACATGTGGTCGAAGCCAAGGTAGGCTGCTGCAAGCAGCGCCATACGCTCAGAAAGATACCTACAGGCTAGATTGTAGAAGGAGTAGAGTAGAAGCGCTCCGAAGACTATTGTCATTATCCTCCATCCGAAGGCGTTGTCCCCGAAGATCAGCATGCCGAGTGCGCCCCAAGCTTTACCTAGGAAGGGGTGCTCGATGTTGCTCGCTACGCCTTGAAGCAGATCCCTAGCAGCCTTCGTATAGTATGATTCGTCGAAGACAGGCGCATTCGGCTGTGTTATTAAGAGTAGGTGGATGGCGAGCCAGATCAGGATGAGCTCCCTGATGGAGAGGGATGTCAGCGTTTTAATGATCCGGCTCATCATCTGTGGTTGAAAACTAGTCTTATATAGCATTTAGGTGTAGAAGGGGTTGACTGAGGTTGTCTGATGTCACTATAGATACGACGAGGGTTTCGGAGAAGGGGCAGATCGTTATACCTAAGGATGTGAGGGATAGGCTTGGGTTAAAGGCTGGAACCAAGGTGATTATAATAGCGGCTAACGATATAATGGTTCTGCAGAGGGTGGATCTGGTTGGTGAAAGGATGAGGGCTTGGGAGCTGGTTAACAGAGCTAGAAGCTTGGCGGAGAAGCTCGGTCTACGTAGACTTGGCCTATAAGTGGTAAGAATCTTAACCGCCAAGTTAACTAATCTTGTTTTACTCTAATAAATCGCAGCCCTTAAGATAGATTAGTTGACCGGCTATGGGTAGATTAAAGGCGATCTTAGGTATATGGTTAATAGGATACTCCCTTGGCTTCATAGCGTACTTAGCGTACCCAGCGTTGGCAGACGCTTTAGCATCCCTTATACCATTCTTGATGAGCATAGACTCTAGACTTGTAGGAGCGACTATAACAGGGTTAGCGACTTCACTAATCACCGTATCAGCGGTAGCGGCTTGGGCGAAGCTGACTAAACCTAAATACTAACCGCTAAGCCACTCCCTATTTATACCACTTAACCCACATTATTTACTAGGCTTGAAGCTATACTTTCTAGTAGGGCACGAATTCGGGGGAAAGGTTGTAGGGAACTTGGTCAACCTACCCACATTCTGCGACTCTTGCGGCCTTGCCTGCGGCTACTGTAGGATAGGATACGGCTCTCATGTCCAAGACATCGTCGGCCTGCACCCTATACCACCCAATCTACCCCCTTTCATCGACGACCCAAGCATATATCTACCGAAGCACCCTCCTAAATCTGACATAGTTATACCGATAGGTATCCACCCAGACATATTGGCTGAAGTCCCGTCTGTAGCCTCTAAAGCAGAGGCGAAGGCCGTCATCGTACCCATCGAAAACAGAAGCTGGTGCCCCCCGGCGCTAAGATCTAGGCTGCAAGATGAGCTTACCGCCTTAGGTGTTGAACACGCCTTCCCTAAACCCTTCTGTGAACTTAAGGAGACGGGAAGCGCGGTTATAGACGAGTTCATACGCAGGTACTCAATCGGCAGACCCAAGGTTGAAATGGAGCTAGAGGGATACTTAATCAAGAACGTTGTGGTTAAACGAAGCGCACCTTGTGGAGACACCTGGTATGTTGCCCAGAAGCTCAGATACACCAACGTTAAAGACCTTAATCAAAACACTTCAAACGCGCACCACGGCTACCCCTGCACAGCGAGCATGGATGTAGACCCAGAAATCGGGGACACGATACTGCATAAAGCAGGCTACATCATCCGCGAAGAAGTGCACGCTGCTCTCATAAGGGCTCTAGAGGCTAAGAATATGCCCATTACCCCCGAGGTGGAGAAGGTGCTGGCTGCTAGGAGAGCACCTCTCTGACGTAGCCTTCAAGAAGCTGAGTCAATCTGAGCGATTAGAGGTAGATGCCTGAAACTTTTCCAGAAAACGGTCTTCTTCTCTGATGGATATGGTGAAGTAATGTTTATAAAGTAAGTCAAAGGGGAAGTATGTGATTCAGGTGGGGCTATGTCAAGCGCTCTAGTCTTATTCTTACGCGCTGTGTCCGCTGAGGTTGTTGTAAAGCCACACTTTCTCTCTACACTTCAGGGGGTATGATCGTGTCGACGCCCCGCCTTGATGCGGTTGATGGTGTAGCCTTCTTCAACAAGTGCTTCGAGTCGTATAGGCGTGTTAAATGTTCCTCCTCTGACGACTCTAAGGCTAGGCTTGAGTTTCTGACGTGGTTTCGAAGTAGGCTTATGAGGGGTAGGTGCTACCGTAGGTTGCTTAGTGTGGTTGACAGGCGGCTACTGGAGCTTACGATAGGGTTGGGGAGGAGAGGGTTGGTGAAGATTGTAAGCGGAGCCCTCTTGAACGCTCTCGGAGGCGTTTTAAGCAGGGCTTTCTGGTTTGCTAAGCGATTCGCTGATCTGCTTGCTGAATTGGGTGAGCCTATCCTTCTTGATGTCTGTAGGGTTGCTGCATCTTGGGGTGTTGTCGACGCTGCTGGTTGGCTGTATGATAGGGGTTTCGCAGCCTACCTCGCCTTGTTGAAGCGTGGCACAGCAGGTTTTCTAACAGGGGCTGCTGTATGTGGTGTGTAGCCGCTCTTCTTTGACACGCTGTTTACGCAGACGCTTCTAGCGCTGGTCGAGTTCACTTAAGCTCTACTTACTGCAGCTGTGTTTTGAGATTCGCATGTGTAGAGTGTGGTGTTTACGTCCGGCTTCTCCGACCCTATTTAAAGAAGGCTTATGCGCAAGCTGTTGATGAATCCTCGTTAAATTCGGTTTAGATGTTTGAATCTTAACATCTGCGTTTTAAAGTGTAAACTCCATCAGAGTTTTAAAAGGTGAAGATTATGTTAGATGGGGTAAAAACGTATGAGTTGAAGAAGATTCCAGACGAAAGAGGGTATTTCTGTGAGATTCTTAGAATGGATTGGAAAGAGTTTTTAGGTGAAGAGTGGGTGGCGCAAGCGAACCTATCATACAGCTACCCTGGAATAGTGAGGGCTTGGCATAGACACCTCAGAGGACAAACAGACTACTTCATAGTAGTTAAAGGCGCTATGAAGATCTGCGCCTACGATGAAGGCTTGGGGGAAGTGGATGAGGTCGTTGGGAGCGAGGATAAACCTCAGGTGGTAAGGGTTCCTGGCCACTATTGGCATGGTACAAAGACGGTTGGCGTAAAACCCTCTTTAACCATCTACTTCGTCACAAAACTCTACGACTACAGGGATCCTGATGAAGAAAGGAGGCCTTGGAACGATCAAACTATAATTCCATATTCTATCAACGGCAGGAGAGACGACCCTAGGGTCGGGAAGCCCTGGGACTGGTTTTATTCGCCTCATAAGTAGTGTGTGAAGGTTGAAGGTTTTGGTTACCGGAGGCGCCGGCTACATAGGCTCTATACTATGCCGCCTCCTTTTAGATAGGGGGTATGATGTTGTGTGCCTTGATAGGCTCTTCTTTGGGTTAGATTCGATAAAGGATGTTGCTGATAGAGTGGTTGTTGTGAAGTGTGATATAAGGTGGTTTGAGCCTGACGTTCTCCGCGGGGTTGATGCGGTCTTCGACCTC
>CALJAQ010000134.1 GCA_938029515.1 uncultured Nitrososphaerales archaeon | reverse complement strand
ACCTTGGGACCACGTCTACTACACTCTTTTGGCTCGTGGTCTCGATAGGGTTGAAGCTAGGAGTAGGTCCAGAAAGATTCTTGATGAGCTTGAGTTAGTCGAATACGCCTCTATCCCCTCTGATAGGCTGTCTGGAGGTTTAAGGCAGAGGGTTCTTCTAGCTATGGCGCTCTCAACATACTCTGAACTGATCTTTTTGGATGAGCCGACCCTTGGTCTAGATGCTGTAAATCAGAGAAAGATCTGGTCTATAGTTAGAGAGTACTGTAGGAGATACGGATCTATCGTGCTTACCACCCACTCTCTAAACGAGGCTGAAGCGCTCTCAGACTACATCGTCATACTGAATCGTGGGCGTGTTGCTGCTCAAGGGACTGTCGAAGAGTTGAAGGCCATGATGCCTTACCGCTTTAGGGTTGATGTCGCAACAGGTTTTTCTATAGAAGAGTTATCAAATTATGGTAAAGTCGTGGAGGTTGCTGGAAGGCTGAGGGTGCTGTCAGAAGAAGCGGATGCCAAAGAGCTTGCTTTAGCTGCGGTTAAGAAACACATTTCGGTTACAGTCTCACCTACTACGCTTGAAGATGTCTTCATAGATCTTGTTAAAGAAGAAGGTGGTCAAGATGGGGCTGCTGAAGAATCTTAAATCCATCTTCATATTAGCATATATGTTCAGCATACTGTGGATAGTAAGGAATCTGCTAAGCCTCATATACCTATTCTTCGCACCCTTCACAGTCCTCTTTTTACTCTACGCTTTAGTAGGCTCCGAGGTGCTACCTTACGCTTTAGTAGGGGCATATGTGATGACGCTTGTGCAGGCTGGTGCAGCAATAATAGGCGACGCTGCTTGGCATAAGCTGGAGCTTAAGTTTCAGGATATGATGGTCGCGTCCCCTGTTTCTGAAACAGCTTATCTGCTCGCTGAAGCTTTATCTGAGCTCCTTTACTCAGCGCCGGCGTTGATCGTCTTATCATTCTTCATCCTGCAGATTAAGTTAGGCGTTCTCACACTGCTTACGCTTTTAACTGTTACGCTGCTGGTCTGGCTGCTTACATCATTTCTTGGCTTCTTCATATCAACCTACGTACCTAACATAAGGAACGCATGGCAGCTGTCTTTGCTATTAGGACTCGTCCTAGCTGTGCTTCCACCTGTCTTTTACCCTATCGAGCGGGTTCCAGAGCCTCTGTTATGGGCAGCATACATCCCACCAACTACCCACGCAGCACTCATCCTAAGAAATTCAATCGGTTTTACCTCACCTTTACCTCCAAGCTATAGCTGGCTCATACTACTAGCCTACACTATCACCTTCATAATGTTAGCTACCTATAGGGCTCAGTGGCGTGAAAAGTAGGGTTATACTTCTAACGCTTTAAGCAGAGCCTCTAACCCATCACGCCATTTTTCGAAGCTAAGGTTTTCAAAAGAGAACTCAGAATTAGGATGGTAGTATCTCTCTATAGTTAATGTTCTAATGTTGGGCGCAAAGTGCTTTAGGGTTGCGAGCATCATGCTCTGAAATGGATAAAACCCACCCACAAATAGTATGAAGTCGTATTTGCCCTTGCCATCAAACCCCATCCAACGCTCATCTCTCAACCTATCGACTAAGCTTTCTACGTTGATGGCATACTTTACACCACCGTAATGTTGGAAGGCTTTAAAGACGCCTGCGGAGACGGCTAGGGTGGCGTTAGTCTTCTTAGCTATCGTTTCTACTGTGTGAACCATATCCACCTTCCTATATTCGTCATCTAGAATGTTCCCGCCAACGACTATAAGGAGCCTCTTGACTCTCCGCAACATCCTACCGCAGTTTTCAGGGGTTATGGTATATGCTAACTTAGGCCCTCTAACCTCAGCTTCGTCCCAAGGTATAGCCTTAGACAACCCCTAACTACCACCCATAATCATTCTGCTAAGTAATGTTGGGTCAGGTATCTCAGTGTTTCTCCACCCTCTCTGCTTGATCACATCCAAAATCTCCTCCTTCATAGTTACTGGTAGGTCGTTTTCATCTCTAACGAAGAGATGTAGGTCTTCTGGCAAGCAGCCGTAGAACTGGCGGTGTAGGCTGACGTAGTTTGATATCTTGATCATCCTACCTTTAGGGGTGTCATTCGGCCTCATAACGAGCTTAGCAGCTGTAACCATAGCTTCCTCAGCGGTTTCAACAACGCAGAGTAGATGCTCAGGAGTAGGCCCCACGTAAACCATTCGCCCATCTTTAGCGTTATACACTAGCCATCTACTGTAATCTTCACTTCTACCCAGATAGGCTCTCCTATGCTTTACGCCTTGAGGGCCTAATATTACCGGTATACCGAATCTGTTTGCTCCTGTAGCTATAGACATCGCCTTCTGGTGCTGAGAGCCCCAGGCGATGGCGACCGCTCCGATCCTATTCAATATGTAGTCAGCGATCTCCTCAAAGTTACCACGAAGTTTCCTCTTAGCAAATATGCTCGCTATCTTAACTACAGCGCCTACAGCATGTGCATTAGAAACACAGGGCCCTAAGTTAACTATGCATCCAGCATCAAAATCCCCTGGATACTTTTCATACAGAGTCTGGCCGCTTTCATCTTTGTAGCGCGCTATATCCAGTGCAGCGCAACCAGACGCTACAACGATATACCTTCTCTTAGCGAATTCTTCAGCCATAGTGGCGAGGTAATTATTCCCACCAGGGTAATTGGCGCAGCCGGCGAAGACAACTACTCCAGGGATTTCACCCATGACTATAGGTCTACCAACATTTCTGATTTCTGTGTCCTTTATCGGCCCTCTACCAGCTCTGATCTTAAACCTTTCTTTCTTAATTTTGTCTTCTGAAGCTGCGTCTACAACTGTGAGCACAGGCACATCATTTGGACACGCTGAGTCACATCTACCACACCCTAAGCATTCATCAAAGACCTCTAAGAGAAGAGATTGATCACCACGCTTAGCGTTGTTAACAGCTAATCCCACATTTATACCGATAGGGCAGTTCTTTGTGCAGCTTAAGCAAAGTGAGCAGGGTGAAGCTTTAGCTAACGCCTCATCTCTATTGTATCCTTTCTGATTGAATCTAAGTGGAGCTATCAATTGAGCGGCTTTAACCGCTACTCTACCAACTTTAACAGGATCCTGAATAACTACTGCCTGTGCTTCTCCTGATGCTAGCTTTGAAACTATTACATCTTCATCCACATTTGTAAAGTTGGGTAAACCACCTACCAGCTGATCAGATGTCGCTATCACCCTAGAACCGACTTTAACAGCTTCTTCTACCACATCAGCTCTAACACACTCTTGATCAACTATTACCACATCAGCTATACCCATTCTTATGAAGCGGAGCTGCCTAGAGATTGGGCCAACGATCTTGGCGCCTTTTGAGAAGCGTGCTAAATCAGAGGCTGTGCAGCATACACCAGCAACCTCAATCTGACCGTAGAGTCCAGCTTCATCAATGTAGTTTATGACTTCACTCCCTGGGGCAACATTATGCCCTATGCACAGTATCACCGGTTTCTCACGCTCTATAACACCCATGCCAACTTCTATGAGTGGGGTTTCAGAGTCTCCTTTAGGGAATCCTAACGCTGAGATCTGAGCTATGTCCGCTACTTCTAAGGCTAATATGTCTAGCATCCCAGCGTGTAAGGCCTTAGATTCATAATCCAAGTAATTTTGTTCTTGCCCTGTTGCTGTTGCTGAAAGGAGATGAGTTATCTGCCCCTCAAGGTAGTTTACAACATCTATCAGGTCTGATAGCTTCTTTGGTCTTATGCCTGTTATCAGCCTTGTGATAGGCGCCTCGATCTCAACCTCATTTCCCAGGTCTATAGGGTAGCTCCCACCATACTGCTTAATTAGAAAGTTCAAAAGGTGGTGTGCATGTGTAGTATGCGCAGAGGCAACCATAACGCTCTGAAGTAGAGACCATTTGCCCATGTGTCCAGCCATATCGATTCCACAAGCACCTCTCTTCCAAGCTGTAAGATCACACTTACCGAATGTGCAAAATTCGCAGAAATCACTTAAGGGGGAATAGAAAGGTTGATAACGTGTTAGAAGCTTCAGATCCCACTCCCTCAGATCCATTATGCTTGGGTATGGTGTTGGACCCATAGGTTCAGACCAGTCTTCACCTTCTACAACTCTT
>CALJAQ010000133.1 GCA_938029515.1 uncultured Nitrososphaerales archaeon | reverse complement strand
GGTGAATGTTTTAGAAGGGTTTAAAGAGGATGGGGCGCTTATAATAAATACGAGGAAGACGGTAAATGATGTTAGGGGGGAACTGGATGTGAGCTGCCGGGTTGCGGTTATAGATGCTAAAAGAATAGCGCTTGAAACACTAGGCATCCCAATAGTCAACACGACGATGTTAGGGGCTGCTGCTAAAGTAATCGGTTTAGTCGGGTTAGAATTCATTTTAGACGCTGTAAAAGAAAGGTTCAGCGCGAAAGCCGCTGAAATGAACTCAAAGGCGGTGACAAGAGGATTCAACGAAGTTAAAGTAGGTGAATAGATTGGCAGATAGTAAACCTACAGTTAAAAATCTACCAATCGCTGGCATAATCTTCACCCCAGGCTCGGCGAAGGAGTATAATACAGGCTCGTTTAGAAGCCAGAAGCCGATTCTAGAGGCTAAACTCTGCACCAAATGCGGGATGTGCTGGGTCTACTGCCCAGATGGAGCGGTCTTCGTCAACTCTGAAGGGATGTATGAGGTTGACCTAAAGTATTGTAAGGGTTGTGGGATATGCGTTGAAGAATGCGCTAGGAAGGCGATTAAGATGGTTGATGAGGAGGAGATGTGAAGCTGGGTAAGCGGATATCTATAGAATGCTCACACGCAGCATCCCTAGCTGTGAAACTCGCTAATGTAGATGTGGTAGCAGCCTACCCTATAACACCTCAAACACATATTATAGAACGCTTAGCAGAGTATGTAGCAAACGGAGAACTTGATGCAGAATATGTAAACGTCGAATCAGAGCACTCAGCTCTAAGCGCTTGTATAGGCGCCAGCGCAGTAGGCGCTAGAGTCTACACGTCAACCGCAGGGCAGGGGCTAGCTCTCATGCACGAAATGCTCTTCATCGCTTCTGGCAACAGGCTCCCCATAGTTATGGGTGTAGCTAACAGATCTCTTTCACCAAACCTGAACATCTGGGGTGATCAGAGTGATATGATGGCGTCAAGAGACTGCGGTTGGATCCAGATATACGCTGAAAACGCGCAGGAGATCTTTGACCATACGCTTCAAGCTTTTAAGATAGCCGAGGATGAAAGAGTTCTTCTACCTGTTGCGGTCTGCTTCGACGGCTTCCATGTGACGCATGTCATAGAGCCTCTTATTACGCTTGATCAAGAGGAGGTTGACCGTTTTCTACCTAAGCATAGGAGGGCGATATACAGGCTTACACCAGATCAGCCGAGCACCTGGGGTCCTGTAGCTAGCCCTGATGTCCAGACCGAGTTGAAGGTTCAGAATGAATGGGCTCTGAATTCGTCGAAGGATGTTATCTTAGAGGTTTGGCGTGAGTTTAGCGACTTATTCGATCGACGCTACACGCCGCTTGAAGTATATAGGGTGGAGGATGCTGACGCTGCCATACTTATACTTGGAGGCTTCGCCGGCACAGCTAGAATAGCTGTGGATAAGATGAGGGAGGAGGGTAAGAAGATAGGGTTAATAAAACTCAGACTATACAGACCCTTCCCTATGCAAGAGGCAAAAGATGTTTTGAGCAAAGTTAAGGCTGTAGCAGTAGTGGATCGAGCAATATCTGCAGGAGGATTAGGGGGGCCGGTCTACGGCGATGTGAGAAACGTACTATATGACGTAGAGCGGCGGCCAGCGGTCTTAAGTTTTATAGCAGGCTTAGGTGGTAGAGACATAACCGTAAAGGACTTTATGAAGATTGGTGAGAGAGCGTTAGAGGCGGCTGATAAAGGGCGTAGTGGGCCTGTAGTCAACTTTATCCAGGTGAGGATGTGAGATGGCTTCACAAACATTTAGAAGCATAAAAGAGGTACCTCTTGAGGAATACTTTACACCTGGTCACAGAGCCTGCCAAGGATGCGCCGAAGCCATAGCGGTTAGGCATGTTCTGAAAGCAGCTGGGCGCGATGTGATCGTCGTGAACGCTACCGGCTGCCTTGAAGTCGTCTCTACACCCTACCCCTACACAGCTTGGGCTGTGCCTTGGTACCACGTTGCATTCGAGAACACAGCGGCTGTAGCGTCTGGTATAGAGTCTGCGCTGAAGGTTTTAAGGAGGAAAAGATTGGTGGCTGACAAAAAGATTCACGTTGTGTGCTTCGCTGGGGACGGGGGGACAGCCGACATAGGTTTCCAAGCGCTATCAGGGGCTCTTGAACGTGGACACGACTTCCTTTACGTGTGTTTAGATAACGAGGCCTACATGAACACTGGTATACAGAGGTCGAGCTCAACACCATATGGCGCTTGGACCACAACCTCTCCACCTGGTAAAGTTAAACCCGCAGGTCAGATGACGTATAAGAAGGATCTGCCATCTATCTTTGCCGCACACGGCATACCTTATGTGGCTACAGCCACAGTATCCTACCCTCTGGACCTCATCAATAAGGCTAAGAAGGGGCTTGACGTCGAGGGGCCTGCCTATCTGCACATATACACGCCTTGCCCACCAGGCTGGCGTATTCCGAGTGAAAAGGTGATTCAGGTTAGTAGGCTGGGTGTTCAGACAGGTATGTTCCTCATCTACGAAGCTGAAAAAGGGCATCTAAGGTTGACAGTCAAACCTTCGCGGAGAAAACCTGTTGCCGAGTACCTTAAGATGCAGGGTAGGTTCAGGCATCTATCTGATGAAGATGTTGAGAAGATTCAGCGCTTCGTTGACGAGCGGTGCGCTAAGTTTGGGCTCCCCCCTCTAGAAGCCTCTACTTAAATGAGTCTCCGCTGACCCACTCTTTTTCCACTACCCCTCTCTTTAACGCCGCGTATCTTGCTGCTACATAGAGTAGCGAAGATAGTCTGTTCAGATATTTGATTGAAGGGAGTAGATTTGGGTTTACCCTTGAGAGCTTCACGAGTACACGCTCAGCCCTCCTGACGACACTCCTTGCTAAATACAGTGAAGCTACAGCAGGCGGCCCATTCGGAAGCACGAACCTACGGTAGTCTGGTACATCTTTGGTAAGCAGGTCCAGATGCTCTTCAAGCACCTTCACCATCTCATCATTCACACGGCTTCCCTTAGAAACTGGGGATATTACGTCTAAGCCGATTGTGAAGATGTCTCGCTGCACCCCTTCGAGTATAGCGTTTATCTCCGGTAGGTCGATGAAGCTCCTTGAGAACCCTATCATAGAGTTCGCTTCATCGAGCTCACCTAAAGCCTCTACCCTGATGTCATCTTTACTAACCCTTACGCCTTTGAGGAGGGTTGTCATACCCTTATCCCCGCTACCGGTGTAGAATTTGGTCATACAGCGTTGTTATGCTTATAGGTTGATTAAAATCATTACCGTAGTTTTAGCTTCGCGATGTTAAGGTAGGCTTCGCTTTAAGTTTCTTGAGTTTATCCTTCTTTGCCTCGGTTTATAAGCGCATACCATCTGCGCTTTGCTGATGTGGTTAGGGTTTAATAGGTGAGGGTTAGCTGCTAAGGTTTACTACTTATCTACTTCTCTTCCCTCGGATAGGGGTCTTCGTTTACAGGCTTCTCCTAAGAGTTATGCGGCTTTGGCATATGTTGAGGTGTGCTTAAGCCCAGGGGGTCATGGTTTATTTTTCCAGCATTAAAGGTGTATCTTTAAGGAATGGTTTAACACCGAGGCTAGTTGTAAAGACGCTTTATAAACTTCCGTTAGAAACCGTTGATGAGTCTTCTGGCCAACTCTCTCCCCTTACACATGTTTCTTAGTTTGGTGAAGGCGATG
>CALJAQ010000132.1 GCA_938029515.1 uncultured Nitrososphaerales archaeon | reverse complement strand
GTATACCGAGCATCTCATATTCTTCCCTCTCATGAAAGTAAGCACCTGGCCAGATGTTTATGAGAGTTGGGAAGAGCGGCTCGTTCCTCGGCACTCTACTTCCTAAAACTGCGACTTTAGATTTTAGCTCCTCTCTAACTGAGCCAACAAAATATAAGACTTCGATTTCGTTGTCGCTGGGGTAGTCTGTGCCACAGACTGACTCTATATGATCAAAGCCGTAGCGCTTTACTACATCAGCCACTTTTACAACACGCTCTACAGCTGTAAGGATCTTAACCCTATTACCCTGGATGCTGCATTTAGCATCAGGAGCTACCTTCAGAACCCCCTCTATTAGATCCTTCAACTCGAAGCTACCTCCTTCCTTTTACCTACCAGATATGAAGGCTTACCAACAATAGGAGGGGTATTCAACTCAAGCGGAGAATAGTAGAGCTTTTTCCTATCATAGTCAGCAAGCCTAATCTCAGGGGTCATATGAAGACACTCAAAGGGGCAAGCATCCACACATAACCCGCAGAAGACACATCTACCGTAATCTACCGAGGGGAAGAGGCTCTTCTTGTTCTGCTCAAACTTAACCTCAGGCAATTCAACCATAATTATAGCGTTGCTTATCTCATCGCACATAAAGGAGCAGAGTTGGCAACCAGTACACTTATCTATTTCAAGATAGTGGCGCCCCTTCCAACCAGCGGTAGCAACACCTATCTTAGGGTCAAAAGAATAGTATCCTTCGGGCAGCCCGCTATCAACCTCAGGATACCTTCTTGTAACTCGACTGTAGAAGAGGTGGCGTAAACCGCTCTGAACTGCTTTAAGAAGCCTTAGAGCTCTAACCACCTTCACCTTAACCTCCACTTAGGTGAGAGGCGTAGGTATGCCTCAGAGAGAACCCTGCCTTTCAAATCCATACATCGAATCTTCTCTTGCAGCTTAACTATGGCATCTATAACTGCTGGAGCTGGAGGTGGACAGCCTGGGATATACACATCAACTGGTATAATCCTGTCTACACCTTGAAGCACATTATAAGACTGCTCATACAAACCTCCGGATATGGCGCAAGCACCCATCGCTATACAGAACTTTGGGTCAGGCATCTGATCCCAAATCAGCTTCAGCCTCGGCGCTAGCTTCCTAGTAACCGTACCCATAACTATCATAAGGTCACACTGCCTTAAACTCCCAAACGCCTCAAGGACTCCAAAGCGTTCTATATCCCACCTTGAACCTGCTGACGCACCTATTTCTACACTGCAGCAAGCGGTTTCGACATGCGTCGGCCAGAGTGAGTAAAGTCTTCCCCAATTGACCAGATAAGTTAGCGGCTCTCCTATAATATATTCAAATGCTCTCCCAATAAAGTTCTTAGTTTTGATTACTTCGCCTATCTTGCCTATAAGCACACCACTTGGCTGAGGGCCCTCCATTCTGCTTTGAATAATTGCTTCAACTGCTCTCTGGTCTACCTTACTCTGCATAACAAAGCCCCTTCTTACTATCTGATATATAATGCTTCCACATATTAAAGCAGACAATGTTTACTAGGATGTTGAATAACTAGAATGGTCAAGTTATGTTCTTGTGAGCTGCTTTCTTTATGGTTTCATTTTTATGGAGAGGTTGTGGGTTGAGGTTTTGGAGAGGTGTTCTTTTATGATGTTTATTCATTGATGGGTGAGTGTTTGTTCTTTGAGGGGTGGTTTGTTCAGCCGTTATCTGAAGCGGTGTTTCTTCTATTGGTTTGGGTCTTTGAGTTGCTTATGGCTTGTTTTCTAGGCTGCAGACTTGGCTTTTGTGGAGGAGTTCTTCTGACCTTTATGCAGGGTTCTATGCCTCTCTCTGTAAGGGTCTGAGGTTTTCTCTTTTGAGTCGTAGGCTCCTATCACCTTTACTACCTCTGCCTTTGATGATGCCTTCTTCACTAAGTGTTTAAGTCTCCTTTTCATCTGGAGCATCTTCATTAGCCTTCATTGATAGTGTCTGCTTTGCCCTCACATCTACTGCAATATGAATCTTGATGAAGCCTCTTCTAACCCTCCACTTCTACCTGATCCACTCTCCTCTGTTGACACCTTTATCCCTGAAGAGTCTATAGCTATGGTTACATCTTCATCAGCTTTATGGGGCTATCGAGCTAATCTTCATCCTCAACACATATGGTTGTGAAGCCTTCAAGCTGCCTGAAGGGCAAGAGGTATGCGTGAATTACAACGGGAAGCTCGATTCAGGGTACCTGAAACCTGCACCCTCCTAACCACCATTCATAACCTTAAGCTCACTAGACCAGCCTGCTACAAACCACATATTCAAATAAAACCTCACTTCTCTTCATCAGAGCATCATTATACCCATTCCAACAACTATCAGACAATACATCTAGAAAACATCAGCTACAGTAAATCTGCAAGCAACACAACAATCTTTGATAACAGGTCAGTTATTCAACATACTAGTGGGGTAACTAAACTTTTATACCATCTTTGACGAACTAAATGTGATGCTAGATGGGCAAGAAAGGCAGAGAAGTTGTGGAGGGTGAAGTTGATTTACTTATCAAAGAGCTGCAGAAGGCCCATGCGGATGAATGGGTAGCATTCTACTACTACACCTTGGCCTCCGAGGTAGCTGAGGGTAGAACGTCACCTATGATCATAGATGCGTTAAAAGATCTTGCTAAAGATGAACTGGAGCACGCAAGTGAGCTTGCAGAAAGGATAATTGAGCTTGGCGCAGAGCCGACTAGGAACTTTGCTCAGCTTACAGAAACCGCAAATTATCCAGAGGTTAAGCTACCCAAAGACCCTAAGGACCTCAATGGCATCGTTAATGCAGTTATCGAAGCTGAAAGAGGCGCAATAGATGTGTACAATAATCTGCTCAAGAAATTGATGAGGGAGTGGAGAGATCCGGTAACCTTCCACATAATAAGGCATATAATGCAGGAGGAGGTGGCTCACGAAGAGAGGATGGAGAATATCCTATAGCCACCACACCACTATTTTTACTAATCTGACAAAAACCTTCCTAATTCACCTCTGCTTGTAGTTGGAGGGTAGCACCTCTGTTTTGCGCAGACATAAGCTGTGGGTATATCTTCTATAGGTGTCTTACCTTTAACTATTGGTATGATGTCTGAATACCTTAAGCCGTCTGGACTCTGCGCTAAGACTTTGTTCGGCAGCAGCCTCTGATATACTTCTTCAATCAGATCTTTGGCTTTGTTGGGATCCCCCACAATAACCACTTCAACAGGTGGTGAAGCCTTATAGTCTAATGCTGATATTAATGTGGTGTGCTGCTCAGGTATTTCAGCAACGCTTCCCCACACCGCTTTTATAGCCTTTTCTGCTACTGAACTGAATCTGCTGTTCTGCATTAAGGTGGTTAGGCGGAGTAAGGCTAGGGTCAAGAACCCGCTGGGAGACGGTGTAGCGCCGTCTTGAGCATCTTTGAGCCTTAACACGGTGTTTCCTTCTGCGGTGTTGTAAAAGCCTCCGTTCTCCTTATCCTCAAACAG
>CALJAQ010000131.1 GCA_938029515.1 uncultured Nitrososphaerales archaeon | reverse complement strand
CACCCATCCAGCTGGCAGCAGTATGTTGAAGCGTTCACAGCAGGATTAAGAGGCGAGTTAGGAGTGGGTGTCTGGGGTAGGTTAAACCACACATACTCACCTAAATACGGCTGCGCGAGGAGAATAGGGTTCGCATTCAAGATGCCCCCAGAAGACTACTCAGACTCAGCAACAGGGGGAATATCGCAGATAAAACTCAAGCTTGAAGTGAAGTATTCAGATCTAGGTAAAGCGACATACGAATTCGAAGACTCAGCAGACGTATTCTACGGCTTAAGAAACATAAGCAAAAGATACATCATGCTACTTAGAGGCGAAGCATCAGGGCCAGTAGACTTCATACAGCTCAAAAACACACCGGTAGGAGACGGCCTACCAAACTATTTGGCAGTGACAGCAGACCACAACCAAGAGATACACGAAGTCAAAATCACATTCCCAAACATAATGGAGCAGAGTAGAAAACACTGGGGTGAGTCTACAAGCAACCCAACCCTAGACCAAGACGGCGACGGCATACTAGACGTGATCGAAGAGGTAGAAGAATTCATAGAGCAAGGAGGATGGGGTTAAAGTGGACGTTGAAGTGGTCTTCGGAGCAGGCGCAGATATAAACGCTTCAGCTTCAAACCCACCCCCTCAAGCGGCTGAAATCTCCTCTATAGAGGTGGCTATAGTTGAGCTTTGAAGCAGGCACAACGGTAAGGTTCAAAGTTGAGGCGAAGGGGTTCACAGGCGAATATGAGGACCCAGATGAGCCCCCTCTAATCTCAATCTGGGACGCCTCAGGTGTTAAGAGGGTGGACTCAACACCATCGGCGAAAGACGCTACTGGAAGATACCACCTCGACGTAACACTCGACGAAAACTGGACACGAGGACTATGGATCTACGAGTGCAGAGCAACTATAGCAGGTAAACCCCTAGTCAAAAGAGGCTCAATTAAGGTGGTGAAGACACAATGAGCCTATGGGAGCATAGCGAAGTTTTAAGCAGAGATAAACTCAACCTAAAGACAGCGTACATAGCGTCAACGCCGCCAAGCAACCCAGTCAACGGCATGCTCTGGGTAGACACAAGCAACCCAAACCTCTTCTTAATCAAAGTCTACAGAAACGGCTCATGGGACATAGCTAAAGGGGCGTTAACAGACAGGGTTATAGCTCCTACGCCAGCAGGCTCAGATTATCTTACACCATCCTCAGCTTCAGCCTCTTCTGAAACACCACATATCACTGGAAGCAGCAGCATCGGCCAAGGGGTTAACCACCTATCTTCACACAGAAGCCAGAAGTGCAGCTTCTACGCATCTGGAAGACACTGGATATTCTACTCACCTTCACTAGGCGCAGGAAGCATATACTACACCTCGTCAACAGATCTATCGAACTGGAGCACACCAGTAGCCTTAGATAAGCAGACCTCAACAGAATACGGCTGGGACACTTGGTTCGACGGCACATACCTACATATTGTTCTCAGAGAAGCAGGCACATACAACATCTACTACCGTAGAGCAACACCTAACAGCGACGGAACATTAACGTGGAGCGCAGATTGGCAGTGGATAACCTCAATAACGTTAACAACCACACATAGGGTTTGCTGCGATGAGAACAGATACGTATTCGTTTTGATGAGCACATCTGAAAGCATATTTGCGTGTAAAAGCGGCAATAATGATGGCACCTGGGGCTCAGGCACATCCTGGAGCTTTGAAAACGTAGGAGGCTACGGTGCTGTAGGCTCATATTTGACAGGAGGCAAGATGCTCGCAGCCTACGTTATCTCCAGCACGAAGAACGTATATTTCAGAGTTTTTAACGGCTCGAGCTGGTCAGCAGCTACTCAAGTCGGCACAGCATCTACTGACTACAGCTTCACAACACCATACAGAGACCCCTATGACGGCTCACTACACTTCACATACAGCGAAAGCTCAAGCGTCAAAGACGTAAAGGTTACACCTTCAGGATCCTGGAGCACCTCAACACTCCCAACTTCGCTAGGCTGCTTAGGGTCGGATGAGCGAGGCATACTCTACTTCTGGCATGACAGCGTCTCAATCCGCGTACGCAGGCTTCTAGATGGAGCCTGGGGTAGCGACATATTGGTGGTCTCAACCGGCCCCCAGCGGGTTTACTCAGGCAGCCCATCTCAAACATACGTATACGCTTACACAACAGGCTCAGGGGCACCATACGCTGTCAACGCCGCGGTCTTTAAGCAGCAGTATCCAGCAGCAGACGCTAAAGACGACTTCTCATCTTCAGGTTGGCAGCCGAATCCACCAAACCAACAAGACGCTTGGATAAGATTCGACCTAGCAGGCTCAAACATAGGGGGTGTAGCAGGCTGCAGAATACTATTCGGCGCAGATGCAAACTACAGGCCTCAAGCATATAAGGTTCAAAGCAGCGTAGACGCTTCAACCTGGGAGGATGTAGCTACACAGTCAACTCAACCCCCTCAAGGCTGGGTAGAACACAGCTGGCTCGCTAAACCGAACACAAGATACATCAGAATCCTAATCACACAACACGGCCCATCGGGCACAAGACTCTACGAATTCGACTACTATCAAAGCTCGATCTGGCGCCACGGGCATAGAGGTGATTAAAGTGGGTGAAGAGAGCAAGAGCTGGGAAACCAAGGTTGAAGAGGTTTATCAGCAAGCACCTGAAACCACAGTGGAGCAAGTAATAGTCTTAGCGCCTACAGCAGAGCAGATACCTAGTGAAGTGCAGAGGGTAGAGGGGCGAGAAGAGGCTTTAGTGGAAGCAGCCTCTGAAGAGAAGGCTACACCAAAACCTGTCGAAGAAGTGAGTGGCAGTGTAGAAGGACACCCTACCTGGGGGTTTGCTGAAACACTGAAAGCCAAGGTTGAAAGCAAGCTCAAAGCGTCTAAAGAAGCTCAGAGAACCTTCGCCACACGATTAGATCTACCGACGCTATACGGCTACGTTGCCTCACTTGAGCAGAGGGTTGAGGCGCTTGAGCACCTAGTAGAGGCTTTAAGGAGGCTGGTTAGATGAAGCCAGACCTTAAGAGGCTGAGAGAAGATCTTAAAGACGTTTACGAGAAGATATCTCACATTGAGAGGGGAGATACTGTTGCGGTATGCTGGATAGACGCATCAACATCAGAGCACGTCAACGTAACTAAAACCATACCGAACCATAATGTTGAGACGAAGAGGATAAATGAGCGCTACATATACTTGACTGTGCAAAGGGGTGCGGAATTCGGAGACCCCCATCTAATACTTCTAAGAGGAAGCCTAGACAGCGAAGCAGACTCATCAATAGTTTCAATACCAATCTACCTTGTTAAAAGAATCGAGAAGCTAGCGGGTAAGATGCCTGAAGAAGTTAAGAAGATACCCCTAACCACACACGCCAAGAAGAGCGTCACATACTCAGATGGGAGCGTGAAGCACTACGACTAGCAAGAAGCCCTCTCTAATACTCAAACAAGGTGAACTCAAAGTCGAGGATAGAGACTACAGAGGGATACTAGCATTCACACTAACCTTAGCCTGGATCATATTCCTAGCCTTAGGGAAGGCAGATGCGGCAGCAGCCATAGGACCATTCGCCGGAAGCGCAGCAACCTGGTGGCTCACGAAAAAGAAGAGGAGATGAACATGGATGCATCAGAAGCTGAATTCAAGGCATACGCTAAGATCATACAGGGCTTAACAACACTACACAATCTAGATAAATCTAGAAAGCAGGCTGTTGACGTTGAAAAAACCAAAGAAGGCAAAAGAATACTAGAATCTTCAGCAGACTTCAAAGACAAAACCAAGCGGTGGAGCGGACACGAAGAGATCGCAGCGCAGCTAGCTTGGCAACTATACGTAAAGGCCCAAGCATACCTAAACGAAGGAGACGCTAAAAACGCACACAGATTCTACACACTTCTCATGAAGGCGCTTAAACTAAGCCAACACGCATTAGAGAGAAGCAGCCTAGAGGAGCTAGAGCATCGGCTTAAAAAGCTGGAGGCGCAGAGCCCTGACTAGTTTAAGTTTCCAGCCGAAAAAAATTTTTTCCAGCAGCGAACTTAAACTAAACACCCCTACACTAATCTTCAGATCAGCACGCTCCCTTTGGAGGAGGCTCGAGAAGCTCGAAGCGATAGAGCTTCAGCAAAACGAGAAGAGCTTAGTATATAGCGTAGCTAAGAAGCTCGCAGACATATCAAACCTACCTAGAAACAACACATACCTCAGAGTAAAGCCGAGGACAGAGGATGAGCTTAAAGCGGTGAAAGACCTCCACGAAAAGATTCAAGGTAAGCCTATTGAGGAGCTGCTTAAGCCTGAAGCATTCTGCGAAACATTCCTAAACTGGAGACCACTCTCATACCAGCTTGCTCTACTAAACGATAACTCAAAGCAGATAGTAGTGAGGTGGGCAAGGCAGTCAGGCAAAACCACAACATTCGCAGCCAAAGCAATCTACCTCTGCACAACAAGACCAGAAAGCCAAGCCTTAATCACAGCACCAGGCTTAAGGCAATCAATGATCGTAAGCGACAAAATAGAAGACCACATAAACAGAATGAACCCAGTCGCAAAAAGGGCTTGG
>CALJAQ010000130.1 GCA_938029515.1 uncultured Nitrososphaerales archaeon | reverse complement strand
CTATCTTTGAGAAGTGTTAGAGCCTTCAGCCTTCTTTTGAGCTTAGCTGGTAGAGGCGGGTTTACTCTTAGCGTCACATTCGCTAGCATCTTTATGGGTCTGTAAATACGGGTTTTAGAGATGGCTTCAGCCCTATTGGCGTGTCTGTATCTGTATATGTATCCGCCGAAGAGCTCGTCTCCTCCCATCCCACCTAAGACGACTTTAACGTATCTGCTTGCGAGCTTAGAGATGAAGTATGGGTATAGGTTGATTTTAGGCGCCTCAGCGTGCCAGACCATAGATGGATACTCTTTCATAAGAGCTTCTTCATCAAGTATTAGCTCGTGGTGCTCTGCTCCAAAATACTCAGCAACCCTCTTCGCGTCGGCCAACTCATCCGTAGGTTCAGCGAAGCCAAGCGTGAAGGTTCTAACGCTGCAGCCAACCCTACTCATAAGAGAAACAACTGTACTCGTATCCAGACCGCCGCTGAGAAAAGCTCCTATAGGCACATCGCTAACCATATGGCTCTCAACAGCAGACTCTAGAAGCCTCCTCACCGTAGACGCAGCCTCCCAAAGAGATAGACCGTCTTCAACATTCAGCGGCGTATGCCAATACTGCTTCACCTCAAGAACATCCTTTTTGAAAGAAAGGATGCAGCCAGCCCTAAGCCTCTTCACACCGTCAAACATGCACCGCTCTCCAGGCACGTAACCTAAGTTCAGAGCCGCTTTGAGCGCCAATCTGTCGCATTTAGGCTCCTTAAAATAGAGGAGGGCTTTTGCTTCAGACGCGAAGGCTAAGCACTTCTCGCTGACTCTCGTGTAGTAGAGAGGTTTTATGCCTACTGGGTCTCTGCCTAACAGTAGCCTTCTATCTTTCTGATCCCAGATAGCGAAGGCGAACATACCGTTTAACTGGTCTACAAAGGCTTCGCCAGAATCTTCATATGCGTGTACGAGGACTTCTGTGTCACTTGATGTTTTGAACCTGTGCCCCTTCTCCTCAAGCCTACTTCTAAGCCGCTTATAGTTGTATACTTCGCCGTTGTATACTACCGTCACATCTCCTTCTTCACTGCTTATAGGTTGGTCTCCAGTTACTAAGTCGATCACCGCTAGTCTACACGCACCTAACGCTACTTCATCATCTACATACATGCCTTGCGAGTCTGGCCCTCTGTGTTGAAGTATGCTCAGCATCTTTTTGACGAGGCGCTTATCTACGTATTCTCCTACTATGCCCGCTATTCCGCACATGCCTCTGGCTTCCTACCTACCTCTACACCACTATGGGTTTTAACTCTTAAATCTCAGCCTCTGCGCTACAGTTTATGTTGAAAGTTGTTCTAGCTGCTCAGGAGCCTAGGAGAGCAGTTAGGGTTGAGATGGTAAAGCGCAGCCTAAGCAAAAGATTTGGTGTACGTATCTTAGAGCCTCTAGCTAATATTAGGAGGTTAGGTAAGGTTCCGTCTGCTCTACTTAGATACAGCACCTACGCTCTACAAGAGGGGTTAGTGGACTGCGATGTACTTCACCTATTCAGCTCCCCAGACTTCATACACCTCTTAAGTCTACTTAGAAGGGTTAACATCTGCTACGACTATAGGTCTAACTACGCTGAGAAAGTAGGTCTTGAATATAGATGGCTGGGTGGTTTTGCTGCATCACTTGAGCAGAAACTAGCCATAAGGGCTGACCTACTTATCAGCGTAAACGACATTCTAGCTTCTAGGCTGAAAACATTTACAGGCAAGAAAGTGTACATCGTCCCCAACTACCCAAGTAGAAGCTTTCGAGCCAAGAGAAGCAGAGACGAAACCCTAAAGGAGCTTGAGGTAGACGGGCCGATCGCGCTCTTCGTAGGAGGCTTAACATACACCTACGACTTTAACCTACTGATTAAAGCCGCTTCAAGGTTAAAAGAAGTGTGGTTCATCATAATAGGCTCTGGACCGCTCTACGAGTATCTGAAGAAGAGGGCGCCTCCAAACATGCTGCTTCTGGGTTGGAAGCCGCATAATGAAGTTGCAGACTACATACAAGCTGCTGATGTGTGTCTAGCCCCGATCAGAAGATACACCGCTAAACCTGTCAGTAATGACCAAGATGTGTGGAAGGTTTCTGAATACGCTGCTTTCGCCAAGCCTATCGTAGCCACTGGACTCGCGCAATCAAAGCAGTATCTTCTGGTTGAAGGAGTTGACGAATTTACGCGAGGTATTACAGATGCGCTCACGGGGCGTATCCCTAAGCCTGAGCCGAGATTTTGGGAGGACTACTCTGAACCATCCTTATACGAAGCATACGCCAGCCTAAAGTCTTAGAGAGTTGAGCTCTTATTAGAAGTGTTGTTTAGCCTACTTGACGCTTCTTGAAGCAGCCTTTTGACCGCGTCAGTAACCTTTTCTACACCTTCAAGCGCCCTCTCAGCGTCTGCTTTCGTGTAGAAATCTTCTGGCGGTATTCCAGCCTCCTCGTCACCATACATCGCCGTCTCCCTCTCGTTGCGCAGAGCCCTAGATGTTGAAGCCATTTCATCTATTAAGTCGGCGAACCACTTTGGGAACCTTGACCTCTCCTTCTTAAGGATAGGCCCTACGTCATGCCACTTCTGCGGCTCAATGCCTACCAGCCTAAGTGCTGCTTTTAGGGCTAACGCCACCGCTTCCTGAGCCTGCCTTACCGCAAAGGGGTGGTTTCCTTCATCTGCTGCTTCACGTGCGTGCCTTACTCTTTCAAGGGCTTGTTTTAGGTTTGATTTCGCTAACTCTAGGCTGTTCATAGGGTTATCACCTCACCGAACTTAAACTCTTTTTTAGCCTCCAGTACCACCTTCTACCGAGCTTAACTTTTTCAGCCTCAAGTACGCTGAGCTTCTCTCTGAGTTGGAGTAAGATTTCTTTGATGAAGTTTTCTTTATCGTAGATTATTATCGCGTCGTCAACCATATCTAAGTAGAGTTGTGTGGTTACTGAAGCCTCGCTTCTTGTCTTTATGATGGGTGAGATGATTATTGTATAACCTTTGTTTGATAGGTCGTCGAGCATCTTAGAGAGTTCAGATTCGGCGTTTATGATGAGCCTTGATCTTTCGAGCCTCGACTTAGGCAGCCCTTCTGCTACTATTAGTATATCTAGGTCGCTGTCTCTCCTCGCCCCCCCCAGCTACACTCCCATACACCACGAGGGATATCAGGTTGCTGCCTAACATCTTTTGCAGCGTGTTGAGTAGGGTGCTGGCTACGCTCCTATAGGGTTCTGGTATGTGCTCTAAGCCGATTTTAAGCAACTCTCGCTCATTTGCCTTAGGTTTCTGATAATATTTAGCTCTTGGTGATTTATGTTCGCCTACTCTTAACCCCTCATATCTGCTTTCAGATACAGTTTGTGTAAGAGCTGCGCTACCTTTTCTGGGTTATGCTCTTCAACTATCTTCCTTCCTCTTTCGATTAGAGGGTGTGGATCTGTCTTCGCTTCTATTAACCTCTGCTTTAACCGCTCTAAAGGGGTTTCATATCCTACTACAGGCATATTCATGCTCATAGCTTCTAAGGCTGTTTTAGAGTAGGCTGGCACCATCCAGTGATCTAGGAGTAGGTCGTAGTTTGATAGCAGTGTGGGCATATCTTCGTATCTTACGCTGCCTTTCTCTACCACATCTAACTTTATCTCTGCTTCTGCGCAGACGGTTTTAAGATGTTTAACGATCTCCTCCTCTCTCCCCCTTGTCTTTACGTGGGCTTCTGGATGTGTAAAGTATACTGCTTTGTTAACCTCTTTTACAGCTCTTCTTGGTTTGAAGAGTTCTGCGTCCACAGGGTTTGGTAGATAGATAGAGCCTTTGACCAACCCTGCCAGATCTGGGGTCGCGTATAGTATAAGAGAAGCTCGCTTGAATGCTAGCTTCGTCAAGAGGTTGTATCCGTGTCTTACATCGTCGCCGTGGCAGTGAACCACATATCTCTTACCAGATAGCATCGCTGCCCAAGCTGGCGCTCTAGCGTAGTGTGCGTGGATTAAGTCGGCTTTACAGGATCGTAGCACTCTCACAGTTTTAGGTATAGTTTGGAGGGGAAGTTTATTCACCTCTACACCTATTCTTGTCAGGTACTTGGCTAGCGTTGAGGCTACGTAGGCGCAGTCGTGCAGCATAACTACCTTCAAGTCAACACCTAAACCTAGTAAACAGCTCGCTCCACAACTTTTACAAATCTGAATCTTATATTTTCTTTACACCTTGGTGTATACTTCTATGTTGAGGGCTTTAGCTGCTTCTATAGCCTTGTCATCAGCGTATGGTGTTATCATAAGCATTCTTAACGGCTTTCTACCGGTCTTTTCGGCGTATAGTGCAGCTTTTCTGGCGAAGATTGATACATCGGGTATGTTGACGTGGGACTTTACTTCAATGAGCGTTACTTTGCCGTCGTGTATTGCTACATCCACTTCTACCGAGCTGGGGTAGCCGAATA
>CALJAQ010000129.1 GCA_938029515.1 uncultured Nitrososphaerales archaeon | reverse complement strand
CAGGAAAAAGAGTTGACTTCTCAAGCCGAACAGTAATTTCCCCAGACGCCAATCTAGACATATGCGAGGTTGGTGTCCCGTTTGAGGTTGCGAAGAAACTAACTATACCTGAGCGTGTAGCTCCTTGGAATATAGAGTTCTTGAAGAAGCTTGTTCTCAACGGTCCTGATAAGCATCCTGGAGCCAACTACATAATCAGACCTGATGGTGTAAAGATACGTTTAGATTACGCTTCAGACCGCTCTGCTATAGCAGAGAACCTAGGTTTAGGCTATATTGTTGAGAGGCATCTGATGGATGGTGACATCGTGCTCTTTAACAGACAACCCTCACTACACAGAATGTCTATAATGGCGCATTACGTTAAGGTGCTACCCTACCGCACATTTAGGCTTCACCCAGCAGTATGCCCACCCTATAATGCGGACTTCGACGGCGATGAAATGAATTTACATGTGCCTCAAAGCGAGGAGGCTAGAGCAGAGGCTCTTATGCTCATGAGGGTTCAAGATCAGATTATATCGCCTAGATACGGTGGGCCTATTATAGGCGCCATACGTGACTATCTTACCGCTGCATACCTGTTAACTCATGATTCAACTAGGTTGAGTAAAGAGGAGTTTACAAATCTAGCTTTGGCTGGAGGGTATGTTGGTCCTCTACCTGAGCCTGTTGAGAAGACGCCTGAGCCGCTTTACAGCGGTAAGCAACTCTTTTCGCTCTTTTTACCTAAGGACTTTAACTACGTTATGGCTTCTAAATGGGCTAAAGGTAACGTCAAGGATGTCATAGTTAAGAACGGTGAACTGGTTAGCGGGGTTGTAGATAGGGCGTCTATAGGTGCTGAGGAACCTAACAGCATACTGCATCGAATAACAAAAGACTACGGCACAGAAGAAGCGAGAAGATTCTTAAACGCTATTCTCTCAGTATTGAAAACGTATATAACGAGGCGAGGCTTCACCTACGGCTACGACGATCTTAATCTACCAAGCGATGTTCTGCAGAAGGTAGACAAAGCGGTAGAAGAAGCGTATAATGAAGTGGCTAAGCTCTTTGACCTCTATGAAAAGAGACAGCTTCCTTTGGCTCGCGGCTTATCGCCTGAAGATGCGCTTGAACTCTACATCGTAAACGAGCTTCAAAGGGCAAGGGATAGAGCAGGGAGAATGGCTGAGAAAGCTTTCCCAGCACACAATCCAGGTGTAATTATGGCTAGGACTGGGGCGAGAGGCTCTCTGCTCAACATAGGGCAGATGGCAGCGTCTCTAGGGCAGCAATCTGTGCGTGGGCGTAGGATAGAGAAAGGTTATCAAGATAGGGCACTTCCCCATTTCGCCCCTGGTGATCGGTCTCCTGATGCAAAAGGGTTTGTCAAATCGAATTATAGAGACGGGTTGTCGCCTGTCGAGTTCTTCTTCCACGCCATGGGTGGGCGTGAGGGGCTTGTAGACACAGCGGTTAGAACGCAGCAGAGTGGGTACATGCAGCGTAGGCTTGTGAACGCCATGGAGCACCTTAGAGTTGAATACGATCTAAGTGTGCGAGACCCATATGGGCATATTATCCAGTTCGTTTACGGTGAAGACGGAGTAGATCCGGCTAAGAGCGACCACGGTATGGCGGTCAATATACCCAGGCTTGTGGAGACAGAAGCTCTCATATCGAAGCCATCTAAACCCGCAGCTCCAGAAGAAGCCGACAAGATCGTTAAAAAATATGCTAACGAATTTAACCCTAGGTTAATTCAAGAGCTGCAAGCAGCCCTTAAAGAAAACCAGCTTAGCAAAGAGTCTATCGAAAATGTCTGTAAACGCGTAGTTGAGCTGATGAGAAAAGCTAAAGTTGAGCCTGGAGAAGCGGTTGGTGTAGTTGCTGCACAATCAGTAGGTGAACCTGGTACGCAAATGACGCTACGAACCTTCCACTTTGCTGGTGTTAGAGAGAAGGATGTCACGTTAGGCTTACCGCGTCTAATAGAGTTGGTTGATGCGAGAAAACAGCCCAGCAAAGCCTCGATGACAGTCTACATAGATCCGAAGTACGCTTCAGACGCTCTTAAGAAGGCTGAAGAAGAGAATAAGAGCAGATGGGCTGAGTTGAAGCCTGAGGAGCTGAAGCAGGAGAAGAGTAAAGTATTAAACAAGCTTGCACTTAAAGTCGCTAAGCAGATTCTATTCACAAAGGTTAGCGACCTTGTCGCCAACGCTGAAGTAGACTACATAAACGGAGCAATTGTAATAAGAGCTGATAAAGACAAGCTCGCTGAAAGAGACTGCACACTTGATGAACTAAAGAAGGTAATAGAAGCTGGGAAACGCAAAGTCGAACTCGATGAGGAGAATGCTCTTTTAAGAGTTCACTTAAGCGGGCTTGACTTAATCGGCTTAAACACCCAGCTGGATAAAATATTGAATACGAAGGTCAAAGGCATACCGAACGTTTCCAGAGTCACCGTTGAAAAAGAAGGAGATGAATGGTTCATAAGGACCTCAGGTTCAAACTTCTCAAGAACACTGAAGGTCGAGGGAGTAGACGCTACTAGAACAATAACCAACAACATCTTTGAGATAGCTCAAGTGTTAGGCATAGAAGCCGCTAGGACAGCGCTGGTGAATGAGGTAATGAGCACACTTGACGAGCAAGGACTTGAAGTAGACATTAGGCACATCTACCTCATAGCTGACCTCATGACGGCTAAAGGTACTATACAGCAAATAGGTAGGCATGGTGTAGCTGGAACAAAAACCAGCGTGCTTGCAAGGGCTGCTTTCGAGATAACAGTGCCGACGATAGCCGAAGCGTCTGTTAAAGGCGAAGTAGAGGAACTAAGAGGTGTAACAGAAAACGTGATTGTAGGTCTGACGATACCTGTAGGCACTGGCATGATAGACCTCTTTATGCAGAGTTGAGTTGAGCATGAGTGAAAGAGAACTAAGCCTGATACTTTCAAAGGTCATCAAGAGTGGCAAATATGTTCTTGGGCTTAAAGAGGTTCAGAAATCGGTTCGAGGTTCCAAGATAGTGATCTATTCAACCTCCGCCCCCAAAGATAAGCTCACAACTTTAATTGAAGCCTGTAAGGCTGCAAATGTACCGACGTTAGCATACAATCGAAGGCCGTTTGATTTAGGCGCTCTGTGTGGTAAGAAGTTTAGAGTTTCAGCTCTAGCTATAAAGTCGGCCGGAGACGCTGATCTTACCCCATTACTGGCTAAGCGAGAGGA
>CALJAQ010000128.1 GCA_938029515.1 uncultured Nitrososphaerales archaeon | reverse complement strand
TAAGTGGTATAGTTCGAGCGCCATCAAACAACGCTACTACAGGCTCAACGATCCTTGACTCAAATTGCGTGAGCCTGTATGTGTAAGCAGAATCTAGATCAGAAAGACCGTTTAATCTTGCACCAAGAGACCGCAACACCTTTAATAGCGAAGCCAAAGGTGCCTTCTTCAACCTCCCAAACACGTCCCGATACGTAGGTTGAATACCGTAGGCTCTGCATAAATCAGATAAGCTCGGCTTTCTGCGGTGCTGCAAGATTAAATCTATTTGCTAAGCGCCGCTTTTAGCCTTATCTCTTTAATATGATATCTGCTCACCTAATGCTATCTTCAAGACCTTTGTGTGCTTATCTTCATCCAAGTCGATAGATGCTAAAAGCGCTTTTACTGTAGGGCTGCATTCTTTTAAATAATCTAATCTACTATCAATACTCGCATCTTCAACCTTTAACACCTGTCTTAAAATAGAGAGCTCTGCATCGGTGAATTGAGGTTCATTTAATTTATCAAGCCTAGCAAGGATATGTGAAACTATGTCAGCGTGTCTTAGGCTGTCGGATGCAATCTGCCTAAATAGAAGCTCAACCAATTCGTCTCTAAGATTATCTGTAGCCTTAAGACATTGTTGAGCAGTCTTGAGCTCCAACGCCCTCCTACTGTTAAGTAGAGCAGCTAATTCAGTAAGCTCACCTTTAATCTTAGGCTGTATCCTTAACCCTTTTTTAAGTGAGATTATCTGCTTCGCAGCATCAAGCAAATTGAGCTCAACAGCACCTACATCTAAACCCACAGCAACCTTACGCGCAAGTTCGTCAACAACCAACAGAGCTTCACTCTCCAACAGCCTATGAATCATAACACCACGCTTACCCTTCATATACTGTGTCACAGCTGCTGGTGTTACGCCAAGCGCGTTTGCCACCTCTTTTTTAGAGAGGCTAAACTTCTCTACAAGTAGGGCTGCAACACAAGCTCTCAAAGCTGGGATAATATCTTCAGCTTTCAGTTTGTCAGTTTTCTTACCCATCTTTTTTTTCACACTGTTAACTAATTTAGTTAACGGCGTAAGACTTATATAAACCTTACCACAATATTTACTATAGGATTAGAGATTTGATCGGTCAAATGCTTATAGCGTTAAGAGAGGGGTTTGAAGCAGCATTAATCACATCAATAATACTAGCATACCTAATAAGATTAAATCGGAGGGAGTTGACGAAGCATGTTTGGAGAGGGGTCTACTTATCTTTAGCTTTAAGTGTGTTGCTAGGTGTAACTATCTGGTTCACCTACGGAGTCCTACCTAAGGGTACTAAAGTTCTCTTTGAGGGGGTAGCGGCTTGGGTAGCAGTCATCGTTCTTACATCGATGATATACTGGATGGCTTTAAAAGGTAGGCAACTTAAAGAAGAAATCGAGAAGAAAGTCAGCCAGATTATGGATAGAGAGGCTCTAACTGCCTTTAGTCGAAGCGGAGCCTCAACCTACTTTATTCAAAGAAGAGCAGCAGTAGCTTTCACTGTATTCAGCTTTGTTGTGGTGTTCAGAGAAGGTTTGGAGACTGTCCTCTTCCTCACACCATTTCTTCTAAGCAGCGTTGTAGAAACGCTAACAGGTGCATTTATAGGGGTCTGTGTATCAACCATCTTATCATATTTAATATTCAAGATAGGTCTGAAACTAAACCTAAGAAGATTCTTCTACTACACAAGCATCCTCCTAACCTTACTAGCAGCTGGTCTAGCAGGATATGGGACGCACGAGCTCCTCGAATACTCTGAGTCTATAGGGTTGGAGTTAGGGTGGCTCTCTGCAAACGCTTACACACTTAATATACCAAGCGACAGCATCCTACACCACAAAGGAGTCATAGGATCTATCTTTGCAGTGATGTTCGGCTACACCACACAAGCCGAGTGGCTTAGAGTTATTGTGCACTTCATTTACTTAGCAGCAGTTCTACCCCTTATATTATATGCCTATTCTATTAGGAGAGGTGGTTCAAAGCCGTAGCAGCTTTCTTTCCATATTATATATATTAAAAGTAAGAAATATTTAAAACAGCGCATCTACGATTAGTAAGCGTGTGATATGATGAGTGTAGGTGCAGAAGTATCAAAGGTTTTGTCTAGTAGCTCCAGGTGGAAGATATTGGAGATATTAGCGAAAGGGCCTAAAGACATCAGGGCGCTAGTAAAAGAGACTGGTATACAGCCAACGGCAGTCAGATACCACATACAGTCGCTTCATAGGCTTGGTCTCGTTGAAACCTATGAAGAAAGAGGCAATATCGGTAGACCGAGGATATACTACAAGCTCTCTAAAAAGCAGATTTCAGTGGACTTCCCGGCTAGAAACTACATACTGCTAGCCACACTACTAATAGAAGCGATGAGAAAGAACTTGGGCGAAGAGGAGGCGAAGAAGTTAATGCATGTAGCCGGATTGAAAAAGGGGGTGGGGCTCATAGAAGAGCTAGCCTCAAAGTATAATATAACAAGATGGAAACCACAAAACTTCAAATCAATATATATTGATAGCTATCTGACTCAAATAGGTGTTCAACCCGAAGTAGTAAAGATGGGCGGCGACAGAATTGTCTTTAGGGAACATAACTGCCAATTTTTAGAGCTAGCAATGGAGTACCCTGATTTGGTCTGCGACGTCCTTGATACGGCTGTGCACAAGGGTATAAGTGAAGCGTTAAAGGGTGTAGAGATAACTAAGACCAAATGTATGGGGCACGGAGACGAATTCTGCGAATACACAGTAACTTGGAAGAAGGGCGCCTAACTTTCGAAGAGTGAGTTGCAGAAACTGCGTATGTAATCACCTACTTTATCCTCTTCGATCCAACGCCTCTTTAAGAGAATAAATGCCTTTACATTAGCACCTTTCTTACTTAGGTGTTTAATCATATGCTTCAGGTAGCGTCTCTCGTCAAATCCACCGTAGGTTATGAATAAACCTATCGTCTTCCCTGTAAGATTAACTTCTTTTAGATACTGGTTTATAGGTGGGCAGCCGAATGTCCACTTTGGCAGACCTAAGCATACTACATCATATTGACGTGGATCAGCTTTAGGCGGCGTTATCAAGGTGCCTAGACATGGGATGAACGATAGCATAAGCCAATAGAGGTATGGGTAGCGCTTAATAGGGCGAATCTCCTCTACTTCAACCTCTGCCTTCCCAGCCAAAAAAGTGGCAAGAGTTTCTGCAACCTTCCTGGTGTTGCCCGTGTATGAAAAGAAGGTTATAAGAACCTTCACAACACATATAGAATTAGAGGATTCCTTAAAAACAATGCTGATGTATAAGGGTGGTGCGCATTGAAGGTTATCGCTATATCAGACACTCATATTGAGAGCTTCAACGATCTACCCCAGAAGGCGGTAGATATTTTATCGAAAGCAGACTTGATCTTGCACGCTGGAGACTACACTGGTCTACAACTTGTTCTAGACCTTAAGGAATTAACTAAGTTTAAGGGGGTTTATGGGAACATGGATCCGCCGAGCGTTAAAGCCGCGCTTAAATCAGTCGAGGTTATAGAAGAGAAGGGGTTTAGGATAGGGCTTACACACCCGAGTGAAGGGGGAAGCCCTTCTGGGCTCGTAGAGAGAGTGGGTCGAATCTTTAGAGATGTTGATGTTGTGGTATATGGGCATAGCCACAAAGCCAGAAAAGATGTGGTTAAAGAGGTAATCTATGTAAACCCTGGCAGTTTAACAGGCGCTTTCCCCGCTTTTAGAAAGACTTGCGCTGAAATTACCTTAGGTGAGGATGTTAAAGTTGAGATCATAACGCTATAGAATATACATTAATCTTTAATAGTAGGTTATTAATTAACTCTTTTTGAGCTGCTATGTTTGAGTATAGTGGTGTTAAGATATCTTGGCTCGGGCACGACGGCTTTAAGATTAAGGATGATCTCACGATATACATAGACCCCTTCCAGATCTCCGACGGTGAAAAGGCTGATATCATATTGGTTACCCATGAGCACTTTGACCACCTCAGCCCACAAGACATAAAGAAGATTTCTACACCAGAGACGGTGATCGTAGCGCCTAAGATAGCTGAATCTGGGCTAAAGGGTATTAAATGTAAGCAACTCGTGGTTATCAAGCCTGGTGAAGTTAAAGATGTTAAAGGGGTTTCGATTCAAGCGGTCCCAGCATATAACATAAACAAGTTTAGGTCACCTGGTCAAGTCTTCCACCCGAAGGAGGATGAAAGGGTTGGGTATGTTGTGAGGGTGAAGGGTGTCAGCATATACCATGCTGGAGACACAGATGCTATACCGGAAGTGAAGGAGTTGAAGGTTGACGTAGCACTTCTCCCCGTGAGCGGCACATACGTTATGACCGCAGCCGAAGCTGTAGAGTTGGCTAACACCATAAAGCCTAAGGTCGCTATACCTATGCATTATGGTGCAATAGTTGGAAGCGAATCTGCTGCCCAACGCTTCAAGGAAGGGGTTTCAGGTAGAGTAGAAATCTTAAAGAAGGAATAGAAATGGTTAATAGATTGGTTAGCGGATAGAACTCTAGATCTTGTCTGAGATAGAAAGCGATCCTGACTTCGAAAATATTGTAGGTCAGGAGTTAGTGACTTACGCGCAGCTAAAGAGGATAAGAGAGTATCTCATAGCGAAGCTAGCCTTCAGAGGCCCTCGAGTAAGCAAGAGAATCATACATCATAATAATAGGATGTATATGCTTACGATTAGGCTTGAGGAAGTTAAGCCGAAGATAGAAGTTCCGGATGGTGTGCCTGAACCTGGAAACACAGCGCCTCAGACAGCTGAAGCTGGAGAATAGCGCATACGACTAGCAACTACTTTTTAGACGCCTCTATGGCTTCTACTTCAAATTCGAATGCACCGCTCTGCCTAGATAGGAGACCCAAAGCTTCGACTAGTAGGTTGCCAAGATAGACCTTATCAACCCAAGTGAACCTCGGCTTAAACTTCACTTTAAACTCAAACTCTTGTTGTGACAATGCTTGTTCAACCGCTACATTATCTTTACGCTACTATAAAAAGGCAGATGTTTCCATGCTTATTCATCTAACCAAATTTCGACCGCAACCCCTTGCCCTATAAGGAGTTTGGCGTTCTCAAGTGGTATGGTAGCTACATCCTCAGGTTGAAAAGGACCGTACTTCTGCAAGTCGACGCCTATTATAGCGTCAAAGGCTTTCAGAAAGCGTAGTGTAACTAGCTTCTTGATGTGCCTCTCCTGTATGCTTGAAAGCAGAGAGACTTGGCCGCTCTTTAAGGCGTTTTCGATCTTTTTAATCCGCTGCTCGACTGCCGCTTCTGCTTCAAGTATGTATCTTTCTTCTGCTAGCAGATTAGCTTCTTGAAGGCCTCTGTTGATCTTAGCCTTACTTAACCTAAGTTGTAACAGGTTTAATGTCATCTTTAACATAAGTTCTTTCTCCCTATTCTTCAGATGTGTGAGTAGATTCTCAGTAAGATGGGTGGTGTTGCGTGCGTTCTTTAAGAATAGAGCGACTGACCTGTAGAGGTCTTGTGGTATTTTCCTAAGATCTTTATCTGCCATCTCCTCCTCCATCAGCCGAGCAAGTAGGTTTAGGTTCACTTCGGTCAACACCTACACCAGCTTCGCTAAGCCTTGAGCCAGTAGGTACACTGCTGCAGCTAATGGTAGTTTAACTTTCTGGGCGTGTTCAAATTTGTAGTTGTGGCCAAGTAAGGTGAAACTCGGTGCGTACATGATTTCTACTTCAACAGGTTCTTCGCCGAAGGCTACTGCGTCAACGAAGGGGTTGAATGTGTCTAAAGAATTGACCCTCTTCTTTATTAACCCTGTCTCTCCGTGTAGTGTACCTGGAAGTCTGAGTATTCTATGCACGTCTGTTGTGACGTTTGTATCTATAGTTGTGCCTACTTTCTTCACACATTCCTCTAATACCTTCTTGAAGCCGCTGTATCTAGTTTTTGTGTATAGTTCGATGATCTTCTCCTTTGGATCGACTTTACCGTTGTTTGCAAAGTATTCTGCGACTCTGCCTCTCCAACCAGCTTCTCCTATGCTTGGTAGTCTGCTTCTGAGTTCCTCTGCTGCTGCTCCTTTTGAGACTCCGATGAACTCTGGCATAAGCCCTCTTCCACACACGTAGTCAGCTATCTCCATTCTACCCATCTGGTCTAGGTTCTCGTAGACTGTGTCTTCTAATGTTATGTGATATCCTTTGCTTCCTGAAAAGTAGACTTTGATCTGCTTCTTTGTAAAACCTAGGTCGCTTATTAGGATCCCTATGAGTTTGTTTGCTTCATGTTTGGCGGCGTCTAAGCAGTTTTTGCAGACCCAGTTTAGCTGGGTGAAGGATGTGCTGCCGCAGACACATATTTTAGGTTTGATTCCACGCCCTTGTTCGCCACATTTGCTGCACCTCCATATGTCGTGCTCTTTTTTGCATTTTAGGTTTAGGTCGTCGCAGTCGATATCGAAGGCTATGTCCGCTCCTTTCCAACCTTTTTCTTGCATAGGTAGCGTCGGCTCATGGTAGTATGCGATAGAGTAGTAGAAGGATCTAGGCGCCTCTTTCACTAGGTGAGCCTTTAACTCCCCTTCGTTTTTGTATGATAGGTGCCTAACCATGCTCCCTCCGAAGGGTAGGTAGCCGAACTCTCTTTCTGAAATTCTGCTCGGAGCCTCTACCTCCTCTATTCTACTGTAGTAGTAGTGTTTAAATAGATGCTTAAGGAAGGCGTCTACTCGCTCCGTTTCTTTAACCCCCATTTTGCCCCCGCTCTTCTGAATTGAATCGGGTTCTTTATGTCGTCGCAGGCTTCGGTCTTGAAACAGAATGTGTGTGTCTGAAGGGTTCTGCAGCTCGGTGGCTTATACTTTGTCCCCCCGCCTCTGAGCCCAGCTATATGCTCGACTTGGTAGCGTGTTATACGCTCATTGAAGTCTGGTGTCTTCGTAAAAAGCGCTACAACTTCGTCGACACTTTCCCCGATGTTGAGCAGGTAAGTGGTCATTAGAAAACGCCCGTAATGCGGTATATTCTGCCCTTTCTGTAGAAGCTCAAGCGCGTGTTGAACACAGGGAGGATATTCTGTGGGTTTTGTAACGGTCTTAACGATGGGTGTAAGAGCTTTGATAACCCTTCTTAACTCTTCCACAGCTTCTTGCAGCGGTGGTGTTGGCGTCGGCTGCGGTAGTGATTTTATGCGACTATATATCATCGATCTGATCTCTTCTCTTATCAGCCTAGTTAGGGCGTGAGTAGTTAAGTAGACTGATCCTACGCTCACTACTCGATTTACCAACTTCCACTCCTGGCTATGCAGATGAACGGCTCTTTTAAGATACTCGACAACTGGAATCTTATACTCATACTTTACCCCGCCAACGACCTCCTGCACCTCCTCAAGATCTATACCTGAGACGACCCTAAAGATGTAGGATGCCAGAGACTTCTTACCTTCACGCTCTAAAAAATTCTCAACTCTACGCGCCTCTGCAAGAGAGAACTTCGCGGCAAGCTGCTCGACACCGACGAGCTTCACAAGAAGCAGAGCTATGTGGAATGAGAGTAGCTCCTTATCACTATCAGTAAACTCTTCACTCACAACACCTGTCTTATAGGCTTGGATAAGCCGCTCTTTCGCCCTAAAGATGGCTTGAAGATAGTCTGATCCACCTAACTCTTCTAAGCTCACACCTAACTTGCTTAGGTGTTCCCTAGCCTCTTTTAAAAACGGGTATTTGGCTCGATCTTCAGTTCCAAGCAGCAAACCTTAACACTTAGGTTCGAGCTTCTATATTTCTCTTCACCTAGGTGGTTTGGTTTTGCTTTCAACCCAGAGGAACTTTCGCTGCATAGACTTAGGGTATATGAGCCTCCAGTCCAGTCCGATCTGCTTTGCCCAGCTGTAGTAGACCCTTGGATCTATGTAGTTCTTGAGTGATGTATTCAGATTGTATTCTTTGACGGCTTTCGCTAGCTCTAGCTGCAGCTTGGCTTTTCTGATCCTCTGTTCAAGCCTCTTCATGCCTTTCTCGGTTTTAGGCTTTGGTGCTGATAGAAGTTTTGCAATCCTCTCCTCCTTCTTTCTCATGCTCTCCTCCCAATTCTTTGGTGGTGTGCGCTTGTGGTTGCATTTTATAGCAGCTTCTAAGTTGGCGAGCTTTGCGTAGTAGAGTTTAACGTATTCGTCTTCATCTTTTAATGTGCCGTCTCTCTTTCCAAGGAAGTCTTTTACGGTTTTTGTCGCTATGTAGGTGCGGAAAACCTTCGCGGTAAGCCCTTTATCGAACTTCTTAAGGAAGTTATTAACTTTTTCAGACGTGATGCCATCAAATATTAGATCTTGAGGGTTCTTATCTGCAGTAAACTCCTTAAAGTTGTCTATGAGCTGCGGTTCAGGTCTATCTAGTGTCTTCTGCCACCTTACGCTATCTTTCCCTAAGAAGTCAAAATTTATGCTATCTTGATTTATCTTCACGTGCTCTACTCTAAGTGTGGTAGCTCCGACGGTATCCGCTTCACCTTCGTCTTTTTCATCACCGACTCTCATAGCCAAAGCGTCTATAAGATAGCAGACGGTAGCGATCTTCCGAACATCTTTCTTCTTTGAAGAGAGCATCTTCTTTATTTCGCTTCTAATTCGTCCGATCTTCTTCTCCAGCTTCGCTGCTGCGTCATACTTAAGGTAGTCTTGCTGCTGCCTCAGAAAAGACGCCTCAGATAACCAGACATACTTGTTCTTGCTGGGGTTGATCTTGTCAACCCATTTTGCAAGCCACATACTTGTGTGGTCGTGTACTATACCAGCCCAACGCCCTTCAGGTATAGGAGCACCCTCCCCAAGATTTAACACCACATCCTCAGGCTTAACCCTTGCTTTCCATCTGCCGCGTAGAGGGTGATTACCTCGCCCCATGAATATGCCAGCTGGTTCAACCATCCAGTTTGAGACCTCTACGGTTACGCCGTCTACTATGGCGTAGCCGTATTTTGCTTTAAGCTCCTCACGTTTCTTCTTACGCTCTTGAGCCAGCCGCTTCTTCTCCTCCTTGCTTAACGATTCTTTAGCCTTCTTCTCATCCTCAATCAGTTTGTAGAATTCAGATAGGTCTATTTCGCTGAATGTGATATCTTTGTAGGCTGAGGGTAGGTTTGCCCTTAAAGATTGGAGGAAATTCTTCTGAAAGACTTCATCTTTTACGTATGGTGTATCCTTTTTCTTCGCCCAAGCATACAGCATCTCCTCTGCTAACGGGTTGAGCGCCACCCATTCACCTCTTAAACCAACCTTAACCCCTTTAGCTTCATACTCAGGAGGGAAGGCTACACCATTATGCACCAGCGTCGTCCACCGATTTCTCTTCGCCATTCATCCTACCCCTTGCTACTCTGCTGCTATACGAACATTCTAAAAATTTTTCGAGAAAACGCTTAAGGTTAAGCTCGTTATAAGCAGCCAATATCAGCTAAAAGAGAGGCGTGTTACAGCATTATAGCAGCTGCTATAGCTGTAGTCCACAGCCCGTTCTTGTCCCCTTCAGCAGACTGCACAATGTGTCTAGTCTTAACAACCTTACCGGATATACGCCAGATCTCTCTTCGAGCATCATAGCTGCGCTCTATATCAAAGTCTGCACCCATAGTCGAAGCTAGCATGGATGCAGCTAGATCTTCAGCATATTCCCCCGCCTTTTCTTGAGTCTGACCGTAAGCAGTATGCTCTGATAGGTAGCCGTAGAGCCTCTTATCTTGAGGTATAGCTAAACCTATCGCTGCAGCTATAAGCCTATTGGGTTCGTTTGTGTCTATTCTACTCATCACACAGAAGGTTATTTG
>CALJAQ010000127.1 GCA_938029515.1 uncultured Nitrososphaerales archaeon | reverse complement strand
CGACGCTAAAAGGAGGCACATCAAGCTTACACTGCTAAAGCTCTTAAGGGGTAGTGAACTTTAGGTTAACAGCACCTGTATGTCGGATGTTGAGTTTACTATAGCGGCTTTACATAACGCTGAGGAAGTTCATAGAGGGTTAGCACCAATCAACGTCGATAAGGCTGGGAGAGCGTTCTCCAAATCCCTAAGAGGGGCAAAGTAAGAGTAGCTCTACAAGCAGGAGGTGTTGGGTAGCTCAAATTTTTAGCAAGGGGCGGTATGTGGAATAAGATTGAGTTGCTTCCTGAATAGACTTCCGAAAGGCTTCTTTGCGTATATCTACTACGAGGGGGTATAGCCGCTAGTGGTAGGCTGCAGTTCAGGTTCAGGGTTATTATTGATTGGTTGTAATTCTTATGTGCTTAAGGTAGATGCAGGCTAGTGGTGGTAAGGTTAGTGTAAGTGAGTGTCTTCTACCGTGGTATGGTTCATCCTTAGCGCTGACGCCACCAAAGTTTCCCCAGCCGCTTCCACAATACTCTTCTGCATCTGTGTTTAGAATCTCTTTCCAGTAGCCTCCTTTTGGTGCGCCTATCTTGTAGTTTGTTCTTGGGGTTGGTGTGAAGTTGCAGACGATAAGTATGTTGTGTTGTGCTGTGTTGTCTTTTCTGAGGAAGCTTATGACGCTCTGCTCCCAGTCGTTAAAATCTACCCACTCAAACCCCTCTGGGTTGAAGTCTGTTTCGTGTAGAGCCGGTTCACTTCGGTAGATTCTGTTAAGATCTTTTATTAGCCTCTGAACACCTTGGTGGTTGGGTTGGTTGAGTTGGTGCAGGTCTAAGCCCTTATCGTGGCTCCACTCCGTCCGCTGAGCGAATTCGCCGCCCATAAACAGGAGCTTTTTCCCAGGCTGCGCATACATGTAGGCGTAGAGCAGCCTTAGGTTTGCAAACTTCTGCCACTCGTCCCCAGGCATCTTTGCTAGAAGAGAGCCTTTACCGTAGACTACTTCGTCGTGTGAGAGGGGTAGGATGAAGTTTTCTGAGTATGCGTACCATATACTGAATGTAATCTGGTTGTGGTGATACTTTCTGTATAGGGGGTCTTTTGATAGGTAGGCGAGGGTGTCGTGCATCCAACCCAAGTTCCACTTTAACCCAAAGCCTAACCCACCTACATAAGTAGGCCTAGTCACCATAGGCCAAGCGGTTGATTCCTCTGCTACCGTCTGCGTGTCTGGATAGTATTTGTATACCGCCTCATTTAACTCTCTTATGAAGGCTATGGCTTCTAGGTTTTCTTTTCCGCCGTAGATGTTCGGTAGCCACTCGCCTTGCTTCCTTGAGTAGTCTAGGTAGAGCATTGATGCTACTGCATCGACCCTTAATCCATCTACGTGGTATCTGTCAAGCCAGAAGAGCGCGCTGCTTATGAGGAAAGATTTCACCTCGTTCTTACCGTAGTCAAAGATGTAGCTACTCCAGTCTGGATGGTATCGTCTTCTCCAATCTTCGTATTCATACAGGTGAGTGCCGTCAAAGTAGACTAAGCCATGCTGATCTGTTGGAAAGTGTGAAGGAACCCAGTCTAGTATTACACCTATGTACTCTCTGTGAAGCGTGTCTATTAGGTACATGAAGTCTTGTGGCTGCCCGTATCTGCTTGTTGGTGCGAAGTAGCCTGTCGTCTGGTAACCCCAGCTCCCGTAGAACGGGTGCTCCATTATAGGTAGTAATTCTATGTGTGTGAAGCCAAGTTCTTTTACATACGCTGCGAGCTGCTCGGCTGCTTCCCTATAGGTTAGCCACCGGTTGTTTTCTGCTCTCCTCCAAGAGCCTAGGTGGAGTTCATAGATTGCTATTGGCGCGTTAATTGAATTGTACCTCCATCTATTTTTCATCCATTCTTCGTCTCTCCAATGATACTTCAGTTCCCAGATTATGGAGGCTGTGTTTGGCGGGGTTTCGAATAGGTATGCGTAGGGGTCGGCTTTGTCTACCGTGTATCCGCTTTCCGCTGTTACCCTATACTTGTATAGCTCCCCTTTACCCACATTTGGTATGAACCCCTCCCAGATGCCTGAGCCGTCGAGGCGCTTGTAGAGTTTATGAGTTGGCTGCCAAGAGTTGAAGCTGCCTATAACGTGCACTTCCTGTGCGTGTGGCGCATAAACTGCGAAGTATGTGCCTCTTTCACCGCCTACAGATGTTAAATGTGAGCCGAGCTTCTCATAGAGCCTATAGTGTCTACCTTGCTTGAATAAGAATATGTCGTAATCGCTCAGCAACGTGTAGTTGATGACCTCCAAGACACTATGGTGGAGCATATTTGCCTAGAAATAAAGTGTAGGTTGGGGGTTCTGTTAACTCTTCGGGAGATAGGTGGGCGGTGATGCCTTTCTATCTCCTGAGTTAACTTCCAGCCATCGACTTTCAGGATTACCGCTGTGGGGTTCCTGTATCATCGCTTCACGTGGCGAGGCGTCTAGCCTGAACCTCACGCCTCTGGCCAAGATGTTCTTGGCTGCGTTAACATCCCTATCCACTGTGTCTTCACATTTAGGACACCAGAGTTGACGCTGCCCATTCGAGTATAGTTTCAACCCGCATGTCGAGCAGTATCTGCTCGTGCCTCTGGCGTCAACATAGATTGCCTTCACACCCTCCCACTTGGCCTTATACTCTATTTGGCGTTGAAGCTCGTAGAAGCTCCAAGAGTTCATCTTTGCCCTATAGTCTCCGCCTTGGCCGCTTCCTCTTCGGTAAAGTTTTCTTATCCTCTTGATCTTCTCCATCACGATGCCGTATCCCTTCTCCTTAGCCTTCAACACGATCTCCTTGGAGGCTTTATGCAGCCTCTGGTTCACCCTATTCTTCTCAAGCCCTATTCTAATGGCCTCGTTAACCATCCACTTGACTCTAGCAGGTTGAAGAGCTCCTCTGAGGGTTGAATATTCTGCTTGACGGCTTTGACTACGAGCACACCATAAAATAAGAAGGCTGGTGATATAAACTTGACCCAATCTCCCTAAGAGTTAACACAACCGGTTGGGGAAAGGCTTAAACCGATATAAATGTGTGGTTAAATGGACAAAGGTTAGTGGATGAGATTCGGGTTGTGTGGGTTGATGCACATTACATCTGGGCGGAGGAGGAGGAGCTTAGATTCGAAGCTAGATAAGCTTGATGACTGGAGGAGGACACATTACTCTAGCGATCTATCTCCTCAACTGGATGGTAAGGAGAGTGTAGTCTTCGGTTGGATTGCTTCTATTAGGCATCAAGGTAACATAACTTTCATCATACTCGCTGATAAAGATGGGTTTATGCAGATTACCGTTAAGAGGGATGAGGTCGGTGAAGAGTTTTATGAAAAGGTTCAGAGGCTGGGTGCGCATACGTCTATAGGTGTAAAGGGTGTATTGAGGGCTATATCCAAGGCTCCTAATGGTGTTGAGATGCTGCCTAAGGAGATTAAGATCCTTAGTTTTGCAACTCTAAACCCACCCACTTCATTATATGGTCGTAGGCTTCCGAGCGTAGATAAGAGGCTTGAAATCCGCGCTGTAGATCTTAGGCGCCCAGCTGCGCAAGCGGTGTTTAAGATTAGGCAAGAGGCTCTGAAGGCTTTAAGAGCACATCTTATTGAAAACGGTTATCACGAGGTTCACACACCTAAGATAATATCTTCAGCTACAGAAGGTGGGGCAGCGCTATTCCCTCTACTCTACTACAATAAAGAGGCTTTCCTTACCCAGAGCCCACAGCTATATAAGGAGCAGCTCGTTATGGCGTTCGAGAAGGTCTTTGAGATAGGCCCTGCGTTTAGGGCTGAGCAGTCTAGGACGCTTACGCACCTTAGTGAGTTTATATCTGTTGACGTCGAAGAGGCGTATGTTGACTACAGAGATTCGATGAATAGGCTTGAAAGTATGATAAGAGAGGTTGTTAAGGAGGTAAGTGAGAGGTGCGTTAACGAGCTAAAGACACTCGGATACTGCCTTGAGATGCCTCAAGAATTTAAACGATATAGCTACGATGAGGTTTTAGACATCTTAAGTGGGCTCGGTTATAAGCTTGATTGGGGCGAGGATTTGGGGTCAACACATCTAAGCGTGTTGGCTGAAGTCAACCCCTCCTTTTATTTCATAGTAGATTGGCCTGCGCAGACCAAGCCCTTTTACATAGCGCCAAAGGATAAGTATTCGAAGCTTAGCGAATCTTTCGATCTCATGTTCGGTTCTTTGGAGATAGCCTCAGGGGGAACTAGAGTGAGTAGTAGGCGGTTGCTTGAGAAGAGGCTTAAGGAGAAGGGGCTGAACCCAAAGAGCTTCACCTACCATCTGAAGGTTTTTGATTACGGTATGCCTCCGCACTCAGGCTTTGGCTTAGGTTTTGAACGCCTTCTTATGATCCTTACAGGACAAAGCAACATCAGAGACGTAACCTATTTCCCAAGGGATCAACGCCATCTAACACCTTAGTGTGATCTGTTTGCCCAAGCGGACTAAGCTAGGGGTAAGCGCTGTTAAGCACCTAGCTTGGCTTACACGTATAGAGTTAACGGATAAAGAGGCTAAAGAAGTCTCTAAGCAGCTCAGCAGAATCCTAGCTTACTTCAGTAAGATCGATGAAGTTGATACTAGCGGTGTGGAGCCACTATACCATCCGCTTGAAATGTGGAATGTAGCGCGAAGCGACGAATCAGAACCCTTCCTAGCAGATGACATCCTCAAGATCGTGCCGAGTAAAAAAGGGCGATACGTCAAAGCCCCAAGAATAGCATAGGTGTTATCTTGACCAGCATCGATCTTCGAAGCGCTAAAAGACTTGTTGAGGCGATCCGTTTAGAAGAACTCTCTGCAGTAGAGGTGGTTGAGGCTAGTCTACGCAGGATTGAAGAGGTGAATAAAGACATAAACGCCTTCATAACCGTCAACGCTCAGCAAGCCTTAGCCGCCGCTGAAAAACTTGATGAGAAGCTAAAAAGGGGGGAAATAGTAGGTCCTTTATGTGGTCTACCGATAGCCGTCAAAGATGTTATATCAACCGCCGGATTAGAAACTACCTGCGGATCTAAGATACTTAAAGGCTACATACCGCCATATGATGCTACCGTAGTCGCCAGACTAAAGGAAGCTGGGGCGATAATTGTGGGCAAAACAAACACCGATGAGTTTGCCATGGGGAGCACAACAGAGTTCAGCGCCTTCGGACCGACTAGGAACCCAGTTGATAGAAGTAGGGTTGCTGGTGGATCTTCTGGGGGAAGCGGCGCAGCTGTTGCTGCCGGGATGGTTCCTCTGGCGTTGGGGAGTGATACTGGAGGTTCTGTCAGATGCCCAGCGGCCTTCTGCGGCGTTGTAGGGCTGAAACCCACATACGGTTCTGTGAGTAGATACGGTTTAATCTCCTATGCCAACAGCCTTGAGCAGATAGGTCCGATTGCAGCTAACGTAGATGACTGCGCACTACTCTACCGATGCATCTCAGGCTGGGATCCTATGGATTCAACCTCTTACAGGACTCAGCTTAAGGAGGAGGCTTGCGTAAAGGATGGTGCGAAGATAGCTGTCCCCAGGGAGTTCTTTAGCGGAGGCGTAGAGGATGTAGTTGCTAAAAGAGTGTGGCTTGGTGTAGAAGCGCTTAGAGAGAGAGGGTATGTTGCAGAGGAAGTATCTTTAAGAAGCTTAGAATATGCCTTACCAGCCTACTACATTATAGCTATGGCTGAAGCCAGCTCCAACTTAGCCCGCTTCGACGGCATCCGCTACGGACTCTTCTTAAAATCAGGCTACAGAGACTGGAACACATATTTCTCCAAATGCAGAGCCGAAGGTTTTGGGCCTGAGGTTAAGAGGAGGGTAATGCTCGGCGCCTACATACTCTCAGCAGGCTACTACGGAGCATACTACCTTAAGGCTCAGAAGATCAGAAGTCTGCTTAAAACTGAGTTCCAGCAGATCTTCAGCAGATACGATCTTATAGTAGGCCCAACTATGCCTACAACACCATTCAAGATAGGCGAGAAGGTAGAAGACCCTCTCTTAATGTATCTGATAGACATCAACACTGTACCACCAAACCTAACAGGTCATCCGGCGATATCTGTGCCTGTGCATAGAGAAGGGGAGCTCCCAGTCGGGCTTCAGCTCATAGCACCCTACTTCTGCGAGGAAAGACTCTTTCAAGCAGCTAAGATGGTGGAAGAGTGTTTAAGAGGGTAGTTGGATGCTAAAGGGTAAAGAGGCATTAGATGTGAAGATAGGCTTAGAGGTGCACTGCCACCTCACAAACCTAAAGACTAAACTCTTTTGCAGATGCTCAGCAGACTACTACAACAAAGAACCTAATACAAACATCTGCCCCGTATGTATTGGTCTTCCAGGAAGCCTACCAGTTTTGAATGAGAAGGCGGTTAAACAGGCGTTGGCAATAGCCTTAGCCTTAGGCTCCAAAGTCTCTGAGAAGATTGTCTTCTATAGAAAGAACTACTTCTACCCAGACCTTCC
>CALJAQ010000126.1 GCA_938029515.1 uncultured Nitrososphaerales archaeon | reverse complement strand
CGAATCAAGCCTCATTAGGGCCTTCGGCAGAACCCCTGAAGAGACTAAGAAGACCGTCATCCCCCTTTTCTTAAACTCTTGTATGAGGTCTGGAAGGTGGGGGTATAGTGTGGGTTCGCCTGAAAGAGATAGAGCTATGTTGGTGGGTTTAAGGGCTTCTTCTAAGCGGGTCTTCTCAACCCTTCCTTCTTTGACTAACGCTCCGTAGCCGCATACAATTCTTTTATGCTCACGGATTAACTCATCCGCTACAAATCTTGGGTCATCCCATATGCTGCTAAAGGTGTCGCTCCAGCTGAAGCCTTCATCTCCTGGCATAAGGCGCCAGCAGTGGATACATCTAGTAAGGCATCTCAAGATTGCTGGCGACGCTTGGAGGCATCTGTGTGAACTTATGCCATAGAATTTTTCTTTGTAGCACGGGCGTTTGTAGACAAGGCTGTTGTGTAGCCATCTGCACTTCTTCGTTGCTGAATGTGTACCAACTATGTGGTAGCCTTGCCTCTTTAATATCTGCTTCAGCTCTGTAGGTATTCTCTCGTTTGAAGTGTTTTGCTGCGTCTGCATTATATTTCCTTTAACCTTTAAGCTAGAGTGGTGTTGTCAAAGTTTAATAGTCTCTTCTTTTATGCCACTCTTAGTTATTATCAGTAGATCTATGCCATCGCCGCTTGCAGCATCCCGCTGTATCGCTGACTTTATGGCCTTGACTACAAGCGCCTTAGCCTCCTCCTCACCTAAATCTTTGCGATATTCGCTTTCTAACACACCGATCGCCATTTCAGCGCCTGTACCTACTGTAGCGTAATCGTCCGGTATAACTGAACCCAAAGGATCAAGCACATATATCGATGGTGTGTCATCAACGCCGCCTATTACAACCTGCGTTAATAAAGGTGCCCACCTCCGCTCGAACATCAGCACAGACATAAGCTTAGCAACTGAGTTCGGTGGAAGCGCTCTGTTAAGCTCAATTTCACGCAGATATATGTATGCCGAGATCTCTCTGACCAAGATCTGCATATCCGCTACTAGCCCTGCACAAGCCGCACCCACCGTTCTGCTAATCTTGAATACCTTCTTTCCACCTCGGCTCACTACATAGGTACCGTAGGTGAATCTCTTCTCCGCTCCCAGGACTACGCCTTCCTTAAAGGTTACTCCAACTGCCGTTGCTCCAGGCATAAAAGCTTCATTAAACATGTTAACCGTCACTAAGCTATCGTTAATCAGATTAATTTAAGTTATGGTTTAGGTAAAGAGAGGGTGCTGTTATATTTAGTTCTGGCGCTAGATGCCCACGGCAGCCAACCCTAATCTGTCAACGTTTAAAGCAATATTATCAGAGGCTGCGCAGATCCAGCATATCCCATTAGGTATATAGGTTATAGTGCCACAAACATAGCACGACATAGCGCTTTACCGTTTACTTTCTCCTAAATATTAACAGATAGGTGTATTAAGTTAGACTACATGTTAAGAAGATCTAAAATCTATGATAGAATAAAATAAATCAGCAACTCTGAATCCTAGATGTAAAAACTTTATTTTAAATGCGACTAAAAGTATTATTTAAGTCTTAATCAGGAATCTCTAGTTTGAGGCCGAAGCCAAGCCCATCTAATACTCATTTTATATCTTGCTATGGAAGCTATGCCTATGCCAAAGATGTTGGATATAGTGTAGTGTAATGATGCCAAATCTGTTAGCGCGTAGAGTATAAGGAGGTTTATGGCTAAACCTACAAGCATCAATATGTTGAACTTAACCAGCCTCTTTAACATGCATCCAGATCTTCTGTCTCTGAATGTCCATAGGTCGTTTAGCAGAAAGTTCGATATTATAGATGTTTCAACCGCTATAAGGCCTGCGTAGAGGTAGTGTAAGCCTAGGCTGGTCAGAAAGATTAGCAGCCCTTGGTTGACGAAGACTCCTGTTAACCCAATTATATTGAACTTTATGAACCTCATCCAGTAGCTTACTGTTAATATTTTGGGTATCGTCTTTGGGTCTGAGTTGATGTTTTTATCCCTTCTGTCTCCTAATCTACTTAATAGTAGTGAGGTTATGAGCGCTGAAGCAAAGACGCCTTCAGCAGCGTAGAGTATTGTTGGTAGCCCTCCTATCTGACCAGATACGCCTCCGATTAAGTTACCAGCAGCTATGCCAATGCTAAGCATTATGCTGTAAAGCCCCATGGCGGAGCCGCGTAGGGTTGAGCGTGCTGTGTCACCTACTAAAGCTAAGATAGATGGGACTAGTGCTGAGGTTAGGAGGGCTGAAGGGGCGATAACGTAAAGGTATGCACCGAAGCTAGGGTAGCTTGGGTTGTTATCTGGGGATAGTGATAGGGCTAAGGCTGGGAGTAGTATAAGCATGCCGACTATCCCTATCCACATCGTCTTCTCTCTTCCTACCTTATCAGAGACCTTGCCGAAGAACGTGGCTCCAACCCCCATACCTAACGCGCCTGTGAATAGTAGTAGCCCAGATTCAGCTATTGTGAAGCCGCCTAAAGTCAACGCCTTTGGGATGAAGAATGCTATTCCTATCAAGGTTGTGAGCGAGAACCAGAGCGGTAGAAGAGACTTTATCTTCCAGCTGAGTGCTTTAAAGAAGTTGAAGCTAAGTGGGGCTCTTAGACGCTCGTGAGGGGGCTCGATTATCAACGTTTTTGCTAAAATCGTTACTACTAATAGGAGAGCAGCTGCTGTGAAGAATACGTAGCTTGGGTTGGTTGTGAATGTTGTGTAGAGCCAGGTGCCTATGAGTATACCTCCAGCGTAGCCTGCAATATTTGCTAGGTCAAATATGCCCATGCCCACTCCCCTATCACTTATCTTTGTAAGATCTGTGAGCATGGTTAGGGTTGATACGATTACAGCCGCCGCTGAGATGCCCATTAGACCGTGCACAACAGTGATGTAGATTGTGTCTCTAGATAATCCAACTAAGAAGGTTAAGGTAGTTATAGACAGCAACCCGAAGAGAAGCATATTCTTACGACCTCGTCTGTCAATATACAAGCCAACCGGAGCTGCTGAGGCAGCCTCAAAGATGGGGTAGATTGATAGCACCACTCCTGTTGTGAAACTATCTGCGCTAACATAGTGGGGGAAGGCTATCACGATGGTTCCGAATCCTATACGTGTGAAAAACGCCACTAAGTAAAGTATGGGTAAACTTAAGGTTCTTGAGCGGAGAAGAAGATTAAGATTCAATCCGCTACCACTAGTTTCAACGCTCCTTATATACTAACTTATTTAAATCGATCGCCAAAAGATCGTCGGTGTAATCTTAACTTCAACCACCCCTAAACTGCGCTTATTTAACACATAGGCGCAGCCTGCAACCTTGCTTGCAACATATAGGTTAGTTTCAAGATGCTTAGTAAGCTTGGGTGAAGTGTATGTTGATACACCATCAGCTAAGCAGAGTGGTAGTACAAGCATGTCTGCAAGATGGGAATCTATAGGTGTTTGAGCAGACAATTCAGCCAGAAACTTTTCTGCAGCCTCCCTACCTACAATCTCAGCAGGCTTCCCCCTCTCACCAACTGCGTCTGCGCCCACATACATTCCTTCTACCTCG
>CALJAQ010000125.1 GCA_938029515.1 uncultured Nitrososphaerales archaeon | reverse complement strand
ATTTGATTACGATCTTCGCTAAGGTGTTAAACGGCTTTGAGAAGCCGCTCTCTTATATACTCAGAAAATAAGAGTCTGGGAAGAACCCAATGAACCTATTTTAACAGCATCTGCTACGCTTATCAGATAAAGGGGATAAAGAATCGCTGAATTATTTAAATAAGAGGGGGTTCGACGCTAGCTCCCTCTTTTAGCGGGATGAAAACATCGCTAAAGCTTCATGTGTTAAACCTGCGGTTGACTAAAGAAGATATTACATATGGGTAAGGAGAGGGGCTTAAGATATCTGCTGCGCCACAAAAGTTTATTTCATAAGATGTATTATCACCAATCTAAGCATGGCTGTAGAGCGCTACACCTTCACCATATCTGTGAGTGAACCTATCGATTTTCAGAGCTACTCAGGGTTTGCTGTGCGCGGCTTCTTCTTCGACCTTATTAAAAGGGTCGCCGAGGCTAAGGCTGAGGAGCTGCATGTTAAGAAGAGGCTTGCACCATACTCTACAACACCTATTGAGGTAGTAGGCTTCGACGGCTCTCTTGATGTTGTTTATAGGAGGCTGCCTCAGGGTGCTGCAAGGTTTTCCGTGACGCTCTTGGATAGCGCTCTTTCAAACATCTTCATTGAGCTTATACGTTGTGGCAAATTGGCGGACATCTCATTCAATGGTAAGAGGTGTACGCTGACGTCGTTAGAGTATTCGAGGCTGGATACCACTAAGCTTATCAATGAAGCTAAGGCTGTGGAGAAGTTCGCTGTTAACTTCAGAAGCCCAACATATTTTCGAAGAACACCAGTAGATGTGAAGACGCTATTCCCATCTGCTAGGGGGGTAGAGGGGCAGCAGCCAGATCTGTATAGATCCCTCCCCCTCCCAGAACCTGTGCTTATGTTCAGAAGCCTGCTGAGGCTCTGGCGCGCCTTCTCAGAAGTATCTACAAAGATCCCAGTAAACGAATTGAAGAACTGGGTTGAGTTGGGTGGCGTGGTGGTGTCAGGCTACCCGAAGGCTATTAGAACAGTTAGGGTGTATGAGCACCCTACGAGCAACAAGTGGGCTGTGGGCTTCGTCGGCGAAGTGCACTTCAGCCTACCAAAAGATCTATACTCAGAAAGATACGCTGAGTTTGTCGACGCCCTGCTGAGGTTTGGTGAATACACGAATGTCGGCGGAGGTAGAAGCGCAGGCCTAGGTGTAATACAGTATTTGAAGGCTGACGTAGATGCAGAAGTTTAGATAACGTGGCTACGAACAGAGTTCAGATGCTAGGCAAGAATCTTAATAAAATAACAACGATACAATAAATCCACAAGCTTAGAAGCCGAATCCTAAAAGAAGGCTTAGGAAACATGCAAACCTTCTTCAAGTGGACAGCTTTACATAAGCGTGGTAAAAGGGCAAGTGTGTGAAACACCATGCACTTCAAAACCTCACTATAGCATCATCGGTTAGATAAGCCTGCTACCCTAGTTGGGTTTGTCTTACTAGCGGGCATCAGGTAGAGCAGCAAGAAGACCAATTTGCGAAAGAGGGCATGTGAGAATAAGCAACTACCGCTGCTAGAAGCCTGATTCTTAAAACACTGGTAAACGTTTTGAATCATAGGCTCAGGTGTAGCAGATTATGTCGCATTCTTTAATAACCCCCCTTCTATTTCCGTGTTTAGGCTTTGTTCGTTAGGCTCACGTACTCGAAGGGGACTATTCTGCTTGAAGGAGATGTTTCAACACCCTATGCTCAATGGGATCCGCGTATAAAGGCTTACAGGGCTCCTGCCTGCTTCTACGGCGAGATACTGAAGTATCTGCGGAGGAGCCGCATACCTTTTGAGGATGATGTTCTGAAGCCTCCGCCTGCGCCGCCTATAAGAGGGGGTGTTGAACTCTACCCCTATCAGCGTGAGGCGTTGAGGCGGTGGATGGAGAATGGGGGGCGAGGCGTAGTATGCATAGCCACAGCCGGCGGCAAAACATTCATCGGGCTTAAGGCGGTTGAGGAGCTGAGGCAGTCGACGCTCATCCTTGTACCCACCTTGGCGCTTGTAGACCAGTGGGTTGAACGCCTGAGGGAGAAGCTTGGGGTTGAGGCCGGGGTTTTAGGTGGTGGTGAGCGTGAAATAAGGTGGGTGACGGTTTCAACCTACGATTCAGCCTACATACATGCTGAGGAGCTCGGCGACAAGTTCGGCCTCCTGATAGCGGACGAAGTTCACCACATCTTCGCACCAGGCTACAGCCAGGCGGCTGAGATGATCGCCGCACCCTTCAGGCTCGGCTTGACGAGCACGCTTCACAGGGCTGATATGCGCCACTTAGATGCGCCTAGGCTTATAGGTGGGGTGGTCTACGAGGCTGGGCACGAGGAGCTTGCTGGCAAGTATGTTGCACCATATGAGCATAAGAAGGTGTTCGTTGACCTGACGCCTGAAGAGAAGGCTGAGTACGAGAGGCTCTGGGCCGCGTATAAGGCTTACCTCGTGATGCAAAACTTGGAGATGAGGAGCGAGGAGGATTTTCATAGGCTTATAATGCTCTCAGCCTACGACCAGAAGGCGCGTGAAGCCCTTTTAGCCAGGAACAGGGCGCTGAAGATAGCGCTCAACAGCGAGGCGAAGATGCGTTTCCTCGCGGAGAAGCTGAGGGAGTCGGGGGAGAAGACGATCATCTTCACACTCCACAACAGCCTGGTTTACGCCATAAGCAGGCGCTTCCTCATCCCAGCCATAACCCATAAAACGCCTGACGCCGAGAGGCGCCTCATCCTCCAAAGATTCAAGAGCGGCGAGTACAAAGCAATAGTCACCAGCCAGGTTCTGGATGAGGGGTTAGATGTGCCAGACGCTGAGAGGGGCATAATCCTAAGCGGAACCGGGAGCCCACGCCAATACATACAGCGCCTCGGAAGGCTTTTGAGGAAGAGCGAAGGCAAGGTTGCGCTTCTATTTGAAGTCGTCTCAAGGGAGACGAAGGAGGCTGAGATAAGCCGCCGCAGGAGGAGGACAGCAAACCTAGGTGCAGCCCATGCTCCCCTCTGAGCTCCTAACTGTGGTCCACTGGCGGGACAGCATCAGCCCAAAGTACTCGAAGCTTGACTGGAGGAGCGTTTCAGCGGCTGAAGCTGTTATAAGCGTATACGCCGGAGGCGTCGGCTTGAAGAGGGGTGAAATACGTGAAAGCATCACCGATCTTGAAAACGTCTACGGTGGCTTCAAGTTCGTCAGGGGTTTAGCTGAGCTCGTGGAGCGCAGCTGCGTCTTCACCTCAACACCTGCTGTTAACCCTTTAGAGGCGAGGCACACGCTTTTCCAAGAAGCATCGAGGAGGGGCTACCCAACAAGCCCTGAGGATCGGCGCCTCATACTTGAAGAGGCGGCTTCACACCTCAACGTTTCAACCGAGCAGCTCGAAGCCTCGATGTACGCCGACCTCGACTCAGAGATGACCCTCCAATCTGCGCCTAAGATCAGCCCACTCGAGCTTCTGAAGGAGTACAACCTCAGCCTAACCCAGACGCTCCTCTTCCACGCGACTGAAATGACGTTTACCGCTTCAGGAAACTGGCAGAGGATATTCAGATCAATCAAGTACCACGGTTTAATGTATATGGCTGCGAAGAGGGGTGAACAGTTCACAGTAAGGCTCGATGGGCCGACATCGCTTTTCAAGCTCACAAGGCGCTACGGCACAGCCCTCGCAAAAACCCTCCCAGAGATACTGCTTGGGAAGCCTTGGCGAATCGAGGCGAAGATCCTGAGGGCGAACAGGCTGCTGAACTTCACGCTGGAGAGCGGTAGACACGGCTGGCTCCTCCCGGAGAAGGCTGCCGAGGAGAAGTACGACAGCGCGGTTGAAGAGGAGTTCGCAGCCCAGTTTAAGAGCCTAGGCACAGCGTGGAGTGTTAAGCGAGAAGCGGAGCCTGTTGAAGCCGGGTCGTCAATAATGATACCTGACTTCACATTTCAGCTCGGGGGAACCAGCGTTTTAATGGAGGTCGTCGGCTTCTGGACCAGAGACTACCTCAGCCGCAAGCTTGAGAAGCTCAGAGAGGTCAGAGGCACCCCCTTCATCGTAGCTGTAGATGAGGAGCTCGCGTGCGACAAGCTTACAGACATCAAAGCTTCAAACCCGAACATCCACATCATCCAATACAGGGGGAAGATCCCCATAAGAAGCGTCTTAGAAGCCCTCCAACCCTACGCTGAAGCCGAGGTGAAGGCCCAAACCGCGGAGCTGAAGCTTCACTTGGAGAAGCCTATTGTGGCACTTAAGGAGCTCGCTGAAGAACATGGTGCATCTATGGAAGCAGTTAAGCGGGCTGCGGAGAAGCTTGAAGACCACATCCTAATAGGCGAAACTCTAATAGAGAAAAATCTGATAGAGAGGGTAGCCGAAACCCTGAAGGCTGCTGTGGAAGCTGAAACCCCGCTTCCGAAGGTCGTTGAAGCCGTCAAACCCTTCAACCTCCCAGACCCCATAGCGGCGATAACACACTGCGGCTACCAAATAAAATGGCGAGGCCTGCTATTTGAAAACGCCACAGTCTGCAAGCAAGGAAGCAAGCGCACCCAAACACCCTGAGCCCGCCACTATCAAAATCAGAAGCCCCCTCATCCAAACCGAGCTCGCTGCCTAAGACCGCTTAGCCAACGCTCCAAACCCAACGCTCTAAGGGGAATGTTAAAACACCCCTTACCACCACCATCTAGGTTGTCGCAGATGAACCTCTTTAATAAAGAAGCCTTCATAACTTCATGGAACGCAGCTAACCATCTTAAAGCTAGGAGTTGGCTTAACCCCAACCTCTTCAAGTAAATATCTCTTAAAGCCTCACAACACCTACTGCAAGCTCACTACAATAAACAAGCGGTGGGAATAGGCTTAACCGGAAGGGTTTTCATAGCTCCAAAAACCTCAACTCATCAGATGTAGAGCTTCTCCTCAACCCCTGCCTTAAAACCCTAAACCACTATAGCCCTATCCAAAAAGAGCATACAAACAGTAACTTCAAACCCGAATAAATACCCTCTCCTCCAATTACCTGAGCTCGTCAAGACCACATCTACCAGCCTCACAGCAACCAGTTTAGGTTGATCACGTAAGAGGGGTTTGGTATTGAGAAGCATCCATTTAGCAAACAACTTAGCAGAAGACAGTTGAGCTAAGAAGCTCACCTATAGATCTAACCAATATCTCACCATTCAACCCTTTAACAGCTGTTAACTTCAGTTTAGGTGCGATCCTCTGGTAGGTTTGTTTCTACGTAGACCAGAGGCCTTCACTAGCTTCTTGGTAAGATTAGATGCTCTTCTCAGACTACTAAGATCTATCGCCTCGCGCTTCTCAAGCCTCCTCAATAAGCTCCATCGCCTCGATAGATCACTACCGGATTCCGTGGGGAAAAATTTTTTTCAGCGGGAAATCCGGTAGTGAGCCTCATAATGTTGCCTCTTTATGTTAGGTAAACAGTGTTAGGTAAACAGCGCTTTGCTGCTCACCGCCTTTAGCTTTGTCAGCCGCTTCTAAACCGCTCTTCTCTAAAGCTTGTTTGCTGGCCTAGCTCCCCACATTCTCTCTCCACATCGTCTTAAGGTGTTTACTGGCCTTCTATCTTAAGTCTGCAGAGTACTATGGGGTAGTGTGGTATTGAGTGGAGCATACTCCAGCTCACCTCGGTGAGCTTGACGCCGAACCTCTCTGATACATCCCAAGCTGTTCTCCCTGCGCCTGAACCCCTTATGTGATGCGCTGCTTCAGCCAAAGTAAGAGCTTCTTCTGCGCCTAGGTTTGAGCCCCAGATTGATAGCGGTGTGGCTCTAGCTTTAGCCTTAACCATCCTGCATAGCAGGTATGTGAGGAAGCCTCCAGATCCGTGTATGGAGCGGATATAGGTTCTCCTAGGTGAAAGGTGTAGTGAACCTATGGTGTAGGTCATATCTGTATCTACGATCATAACTGATACGCCTTTAACGCCCTTAGCTTCTAGGTATCTCCAGATCTTCTCAGCTTCACCTCTAGGATCTGGTAGTGGGAGGCAGGCGTATGAGTAGGGTAGGTTGCTCACATCTATCCCGCCTTCAGAGCCGTGCCTGAGGGCTTGAAGTAGACCGGAGTGAGATAGCGCTAGCTGCTTATGTTTAGCGCCCTCTAACTTAGGGTATGCTCTTAAACGCAGGATCGATTTAGGCTTTAGGCGGCATAGGTATCCGAGGAAGTATCCCCATATTACCCTCATCCAGATCGAGGAGATGAATCGCGCCGATGCTGTAGGCTTAACCCTGCTTTCATCCACTATAAGACCCTTGGCTGTAGAAATGGCTTTCTCAGAGACGATGATGAGGTCTCCTTCCTTAACAACACCTTTAACAGCACCCCATATCGCGCTTAAGTAATCTGTGTTAGGCGTCCAATACCCTGTCCTAATCGGCTTGAAGAGCCAACGCTTACTCAAGGGTTGACCCTTGTTCCAAGCGCCTTACCCTTGCCCAACAGGCTTCTAACCCTTCCGCATTTTAAACCGTTAAGAATCCAGCAGACGATGTTGAAGCGCTTAATGTAGCTAGGTAGCGCCTCATCTACGCAACCGTAGGCGGATAGGTCGCTCGCAGAGACCTCTTTTAAGAGGGAGGCGTCAGCAGACTTCTTAGGGTCGCTTGTGAAGACGCCGTCAACATCCTTAAGCAGTATAAGGAGGGTGCAGCCGCACCTACCAGCTGTATAGGCTGCTATAGAGTCTGATGTGACGCTCCAGCTATGCTCAAGAGACTCGTCGAAGAGCAGTTCACGTGAAGGTAGGTATATGCAGAGCAAACCTTCAGACGCCTTCTTCTTAGCTTCGAGCAGGCTGTATGTGTAGGCGCATCTTTGAACCAAGCTGCTTAGAAGCAGCCCGTATTGATCCATAGCGAGTATAGCCATTTTATGCGCTACTGCGTCGCTGAGTCGATAGGTTGCGGCAGCCTCCCTAACCTTATCTGCGAAACCCCCGCCTCCTGGCACAACGATCAAACTATGCTCCTCAGCTAAATCGGATAACATGCGCATGAGCTTTTTGAGCCCAGCTTTATGAGGCTCTAAGCTCCCCCCAACCTTAACCCCTACATGCATAGGGTTCTGTCACCACCTAGCTTGCAGGCCAGCAGCCAGGCGAGGGCTACAGCAGTCTCAGGTAGGTTAGGCTTTAAGGGTGTGAGGTCATTAAGCTCATATGGCTTCAACCCTAGCTTGACCGCTGCTGGCGCTGCTAGAAAGCGCCTACCTACACCCAAGGTTAAGCAGCTGCTAACATCACATCTACGCCTAACCCTTGAAGCAACCTTCTTAAGCGCTTCCGTAATCTGCTTCAGCTGCACCCTATAAAGGTATCTAGCCATCTTCACCAACTCCACCCTACTCAACATCTCTACGTCTGCGCAGACGACTCTTGCGAGCCTAGCGTAGGCTTCATCAACACTCTTACCCCTTCCGTCAGCGGCTTCAACGGTGAACTCTTCTTCTCTTATATGCTTCAATATTAGGTGTATGTCGCCTGTTGAGGCGAAGTACTCCGCTGAAAGCGGTGTAGGCCTGCCGTTTACCGGAACCTTCTTAGCTAAAGCTGCTAAGTTTGTTCGAAGCGCACCTGTGTATACGAGTTCACCGCTTTGAAGCCGCTCTAGATCTGTTCTACCCTCGGCTGCAACACACCCTCCTAACACAGGTATGATATCTGTGGTCGTGCTCCCCACATCCACCATTATACAATTCTTCAGCAGCCTACCAGCTATCCAACCGGTCGCAGCCCAGTTAGCCCCAGCCACCTCAATATGCGATCTAACAGCTTCATCAGCAGAAACAAGGTTAGCTTGATTGTTCAAAACATAGATGGGCTTCCCTAAATATGTGTCGAGCACACACCTCACGATGTGTTCAACGCCTTCACGCTTCGTCTGATATACGTCTGAGAGCTCAGCGGTCATAGTCAAAGCTACAGCATCGCAGCCTACGCCAACAGCCTTGTTTACTTGACTCAACGCTTCAGCAAGCCGCTCTTTCCCACACTTCCAGATGGGAAAATAGTGTGTGTACGCTGCTAGAAGGGTGTGGGCCTCCCCAACCCTAACTGCAGCGGCCTTAATATTCACCCCCCCGACGTCAAGCGCTAAGATCCGCAACCTCAACCTCAGCACCCAAGGAGTTTATAATAGCCTTTAGGCGTCGAAGCGAATCAACGTAGCTACCAGCTTGCGCCAAAAGGAAACAACGTTTAGCATCAAGTGGGCTGCAGACCACCTCTCTACCATCTACCTTAGCTGAAGATGGGAGCAAAGCTTTAACGAAGCTAACATAGCCTTTGAATCCGATGCTACGCTTAGAGAGCATATACTCTCTGTCAACCATAAGCCTAGCTACACTACCATCTAAAACGCGGCTTAAACCCAGGTATGATACGGTTAAGCGTGGGTTGACTTCAAGCACCAGAACCTTATCTGCTAAAATCACATCTACACCCACATAACCCCTCAACCCTTTAAATGCCCCTACAGCTTTAGATGCAGCCTTAAAACTTTCCTCAGCAAGAGGGTGGGGTAGGGGGACGACGCCGCCTAGGTAGGCTGAGTTTCCGTTGAAAGCACCTACTTTCACGATCTGCCTGTTCAGCGAAAGCGGCAGGATGGCTTCATCTGATACGATTAGGCTTACACTGGCCGCTAAGCCTTCACACCACTTCTGAACCACAACCTTACCATTCGGGTCGATTCTACACGCCTTCCTGTAGGCTGCTTCAAGCTCCTCTTCACACCTTACAAGACTTAAACCCTCACACCCAGCGCCGACCGCAGGCTTGACAGCTACAGGGTAACCTGCCTCCATACAGAATGACCTAACCTCAGCGAGCGTAGCGTCAGCCTCAAAGCAAGCATATTCAGGAAGATCCAAACCTGCTTCACCCAGCCTCTGAGCTAACCTACACTTATCAGAGGCGGCGCGAATAGAATCTGGGGATGAGTTAAGAGACTCAGCAGAGCCTAGCCGCTCCAAAAACGTGGGGAGAAGGTGCTCAGGGGCGATGAGCAGCATATAATCGACGCTCTGAGAAAGAATCTTGAGCTCACGCTCAAACTCACCGAATCCAGAGGACCAGACCACCTCAGCCGAACCAAGCTCGCAGCAACGCTCTAATCGGCGATCTAGGATCGTCTTCACAGAAGCGCCTAACGCTAGAAAGTCACATACTATAGATTTGAGCATAGCGTATCCTTCAAGCAGCAGCTCAGCATCTAAATGCGGGGCTGAGCCGTTAAAGTACTCTACTATGCCAACCTTCAACCTCATCACTTAGGTAAGCAGCGTAACAACTGCTTTAAAAACACCTTTTCCAAATAAGATTGTCGTGAAGATAATACCGGTCATAGACATCTTGAGAGGAGTGGTTGTGCACGCAGTTGCCGGTGAAAGGAGCCTCTACAAACCTGTTAAGAGCGTACTTGTAGACACACCTGACCCGATCAAGGTAGCCGCAGCTTTCAAAGAGGCTCTTCGAAGAGACACCCTCTACGTCGCCGACCTCGACGCCATAGCAGGCTTGGGTGAAAACACGGATGTGGTGAAGAGGTTAAAGCAGAGTCTAAGCCTCACCATAATGGTGGATGCTGGCGCTTGCAGTCTGGCTGAGGTTAAGAAGGCTATTCGAGAAGGCTTTGACTACGTGGTAGTAGGCACAGAAACGCTGCGAAGATTAGGTGAATTGAAGGAGATATTAGAGTCGCCTTTTAAGAATAAGGTGGTAGCATCACTTGATATTAAGGCTCAAAGCACGTTATCACGCTGCGGTGAACTAAAGGGGTTAGAGCCTATCGAAGCTGCGAAGACCCTACGCCGAGCCGGTGTGGGGAGGCTGATAGTGCTTGAGTTAGATAGGGTTGGCACACTACAGGGGCCGAATATTAAACTCCTGGAGGCTGTCTGCAAGACGCCCTTTGAAGAGGTGTTGGCTGGTGGAGGTGTGAGGAGCAGGGGAGATCTGTTAGCGTTAAAGGCGCTTAACATAAGCGGGGTTCTTGTAGCAAGCGCGCTACACAGCGGCGGTTTAACACTCGATGACCTACTTGCTTTAGAAGCCCTCAGAGCCCCGTAGGAAGATGTCGCTCCCCCTCCTCTTCTTCAGAGGCTCAGAGCCTGCGTTAAAGTCTAGCTCCACCTCAACCCCTCTGACCAAAGCCACAGGTATCCTTTCGTTTAATTCACCCATAACCAGCTCAGCGGCTGAAGCGACTTCATCGGCTACAGCAACCTTCTTCAACCTAATCCTGTATCCGAAGGCGTCTTTTCTGCCTCTTAGATCCTTGATAGGCTTGAAGCCTGACACACCTATCGCTACGTTAACATCGCCTCTTCTGAAAGGGCGGCCGCATGTATCTGAGATGATGACGCCAATCCGCTTACCGCAGAGCCTCTCTAACCCCTCCCTAATTTTACGCGCTGAGCGGTCAGGGTCTTCTGGTAGGAGTGTTGCAGCTCCGCCTCCGGATACGTTAGATAGATCTACACCAGAGTATGAGTAGATCCAACCCTGCTTCGTTTCGGTTATGAGGTGCCCTTTAACCCTCTTAACTATAGCCTTAGCTTCACGGAGAGCCAACTCGACAAACCGAGGATCTCTCTTACCCTCAGCAGCTATCTCTACTGCTAGGGGTGTAGGCTCTACGCCGCTCAACTCAACAACCCTCCCTTCAGCCTTAGAGACTATCTTCTGAGAAACTACGACTAAATCTCCGTCTTCAAACTCGACACCTAGCTTAAGAGCCTGCTCATAGATCAGTTTAGGCAGATCGTCTCCAATCTTTACCTCAGGCATCCCCTCTACGCCTATTATCTCTACGCGCCTCAAGCACCATCTTCATCTAAGAGCCTTTAACATAGCCGATGACGAACTTCGCGATCTCCTCAGCGACGTTAACTTGACTCACAGACTGCAGCCCCCTAAAGCCTGGTTGGCTATTCACCTCAGTTACATATCTCCCATTCTTCGACTCTAAGATGTCTACACCAGCGACTAAGCATCCGAGTGTACTTACAGCCTTCAGCGCCAGATCCTCTTGCTCGCTTAAAAGTTTCGCTGCAACAGGCTTAGCCCCTTGGCTCACATTCGTCTTCCAACCCCTCGCCCTCCTATGCATAGCTGCTACAACCCTATCGCCGACGACGAAGGCTCTTATGTCGCTTCTCCCATGCGGTATATACTCTTGAAGGTAGAGGACGAAGCGGTGGTAGTGGAGGAGGTTGAAGACCCTACGTGCAACCTCGTAGTCTGTGACCCTCGTTATCCCCATACCCCTTGAGCCGAAGACCGGTTTTAAGATAACGTCTCCACCGAGCTCAGAGAAGGCTTCAAGCGCCAGCTCATGGTCTTCAGTCACCACCGTTCTAGGAACCTTAACGCCATTCGCTTGAAGTATAGATAGGGCGTAGTATTTGTCTACACAACGCTCGATGGCTCTAGGCGGATTCACCACGCATAGACCTGACTCACTTAACCTATGTAAAGTGTCCACCCTATATAGAACCTCATCTAGTGAGCCTCGTCCAATAGGCCTAACAAGCAGAGCGTCTAGGTGTGTGCTAAGATCGACTTTATCCCTCCTCTGCACAGTAGGCCCAAACGATATTCTTGAAGCTAGGTCTGTGAACCAGAATGACTCTACCTCAGCGCCTAAGTTTGTGAACGCCTTCCTCAGCTGGGTTGAGCACCAAGCCTCCGCGTTTCGTGTAAGTATACCTACTCTCAAAGGTTTGCGCCTTACTGGATAAGGCCGATAGACTTCTTAAGGATCTCTATGTTGATGTATCCGGCGCTTAAGGTTGAACCTGTCTTGATGTTATTGACAGTTACTGAGGCTGGGGCGAAGAGGGCTGGGTCTATTTTGTAGAAGTCGTTGCCAGCCTCCTTAAAGATTTCGTAGAACGGTCTGCCGTAGGCTGAAGATGAGGATGATGGGGCCTTCTTAACGAACCCCCTTACCTCATCATCTGTGTCACACGCCACAGTGAAGTATGTGGCTCCGGCGTAGAGTAGCATATCGTTAGTTCTACCCATAGCGTGGGCGAATTTAGGGTGTAGAGGCGCGATAGGCGCCCTACCTGAGCCGTAAAGCACCTTCTTCGGGTCAAAACCTAACTCAGTCAACTTATGCAGACCCATCTCAACGATTCTACCTGAGATCTGTATGGAGCCAGCTATGCTCGACGTGGGTGCAACAGCAACATAAAGGTTCTTGGGCTCAACGCCGCAGGCTTGCGCAACGAAGTTAAGCGCTTCTACAGTAGGTAGGTTATCTGCCTCCAACACCAACACAGCCTTATCACAGCTATCTCTATACCCTATCTTCTCGTAGAGCTCCTTAGGTTTAAGCGCCAACGCTCTAGCCGGACCTGAGCCCATCGCAAAATATTTCCCAACAGAGATTCTCCAACCAGCGAACTGTGAGCCGAGCAGCACAGTAGCCGGTCTATCGACGTGCACATAGATCGTCGGCAGCTCAACGCCACCATAATCTGCTGAGCCTAGGTTTACGGATGCTAGCCCAGCTAGACAGAGCTCAGTCAGATACTTACCTGCTGCAAAGCCGCCTTTCACCTTCACACCAGCGTCCACAACTGTTGACCCGTTCTCCATAACCTCCACTGAGACGTCTAGCAGCTCCTTTTCAGCAACCATCCTCTGAAAAACGCTATATGCACACGCGTTAACGCTAACCATTAACTATCTCGCCTCCTAAAGTATGTAAGCTTCGCGATATTTAAGGTGAGGGTTGTTTGAAACAGAGATGAAGAGTTTACCGCTCCCGCCTTCAGTTATGTCACCGTAGAAGACGTAGAATGGTCCTTGAACCTTTTCACCATCTACCTTTGTGTTCGGTCTAATCTCATCTATGTTAAAGCTTGGAAGTATGCTCTGAACGCTACCTGAGACGACGATTTTGCCGTTCGTCATCGCAGCGCCGAGCTTCGCACCCACGTTGCCTGCGACGAAGATCGTGCCACCCTGCATTCTAACACCTGTGAAGACGTCTGCATTCCCACCAACCTTTATGGTTCCATCCTTCATCCAGCACCCCAGTTCAGCGCCTACATCACCTTTGACCACGATGAGCCCACCCCTCATCCCGCATCGAGTCCCCCAGTAGCCTGAGCCTACAGCGTCGCCTGCATTACCATTAACCTCTATTACACCGCCGCTCATACCCATGCCTAGGAAGGCGTCAGCGTCTCCATTTACCACTATGGTGCCTCCAGACATCTCGAAGCCGACGAATGTGCCTACAGGCCCGTTGACTGTGATCTTACCTGCTGACATATGTGCACCTATGTGCCTAACCTTCCTCAGATCCCCTTCTATGATTACGTGTAGATCTGAGGGGTTGGATGTGGATTCACCTTCAACTGTGAAGACTTCTGAAAGCTTTACACGCCTATTCCCCCTCCAGGTTTCGAGGCTTAGTATCTCACTCAAAGACCTGTTCGCTAAGTTATCCGGTGTCAGCACATCGCCTTCAATAGGTGCCACGGTGGGCGCTTTTATCTTAAACTTGAGCTCAGCCATAATCTCTTTCACCTCAGCTGCTCTATAGGCTGTATGGGTGCTGAAGAGGCGAGGTATGATTCTGGTATAAAGTAGTTTTCGTATTTGACTGTGTAGTAGTCTTCGAAAACCCTCTTCACCTCAGGTACTACAGCATCCTCTACATCCTTCGGCGCCCTTGCGTTCACCCAGTAGGTTCTCCCAGTTGGGGCTGAGACTACTTCACCGTCTTTAGCGACGATTTCACCACCCTTCATAGTCAGATACGCTCTAGAGAAGGCCTGCCTCACCTTCACATACTCCTTTGAAGGGTTAACCTCCTTCGGGTTTATGTTATAGACCGCGATATCAGCGTCTGCACCTACACCTAGATGGCCCTTATTACCCAAGCCGAGTATCTTGGCTGTAGCAGCCCTTGTTGAAACCGCGAGCTCGTAGAAGGTGTATTCCCTATCTATACTCTTGAGGTTTGTTCTAACACGGGCCAACCTCGGGAGCTTCTTCAGAACCCGCTCCCTAGCCTCTTTACTCATAAGCCAGGCGAAGACTCTAGGATACTCTGTAAACGGCCCGCCGTTGGGGTGATCAGTGGTTATAAAGACCCTCCAAGGGTCTTTGATGAGTAAAGCCAGCTCTAAACCTATGGTCCACATCACTGCGTGCACATAATTTGATCTACTGTATGTTATAGGAACCACACCCGCTCCTGTTTCAACTTCGACGTCAGCGTTAGCCCACTTGCCTCTAAGTAGTGTGAAGAGCTTGTATTCGAAAGGCCCATCTGCGGTCATGGTGGTTGTGTCTCCGAATACTACTTGACCTATATCTATAGTTACATGCGGATTCTTGTTCACATAATCGGCTATGGCATCGGCGCGAGATGAAAGAGAAAGATAGTCTACACCACCATACGCATTAAACTGCACGTGTGTGAGATGCAAGATAGGTTTATCACCGTCGGCAAGATCCTTAACAGCGTCTAATGTCCGCAACGTCGTCTTATAGTTCCCAGGGACGCCAAGTTGGTTTGCATGCACGTGAATAGGGTGTGGTAGCCCAAGCA
>CALJAQ010000124.1 GCA_938029515.1 uncultured Nitrososphaerales archaeon | reverse complement strand
CCGCGTTAGCCAAGAATATGCGCTCTACGTAAGATAGATTAAGTATCGAGCCTAATACGTATCCAGCGTTCCAGCAGTCTCCTGCTCCTGTGACCTTCTGTGGTTTGACGTCAAAGGTTGGCAAAGTAGTCGCTTCTCCTTCTATATAATGTGCGGAGAACTCTGGTGTGTGTAGGAGGACGTCGCCTTTAAACCTTTTAGATATGTAGAGCGCTAACTTGGATTTATCTTCGCTACTGCACCCTAAAGTCTTCCCAAACCAATATGCCTCATTCTCATTTAGACTCAATGCACCTATCTTTCCTACTTTGCACAACCCTTCAGACAACACCTTCAGCTCATTAACTCTGCTCGACGGGTCTCCTATATCTAAGAATAGGTAGCCTCCACCATTTTCGCTAACAATTTCAGCTATGCGGAGAAAGAGGTCTGTGCCAGACCTATTCTGGCACCAATTAAATACACAGACGTAATCTGCATGTTTTAGGAGCTTGAAGTCCTCTTCATCAAGCTTATTTGAGTCAAAATCTTTTACCCCTCCAGCTTCTCCAATCATTACATTCACCAGCCTACCAGCTAAACTCATCTCAATTATGCTTGAAGTAGAGAGAGTTGAGTTCACTTTAACGTGTGTGAGGTCAACACTTAACCCATTGAAAAAATACTGTAAGCAGAGTTTTCCAAATAGGCTGGTTCTGGTAATCAAATAGACCTTTGAGCCGAGGCGCGCTAACGTGTCAGCAAAGTTAGAGGCGTTCCCACCAACGGTATATTGTTGGGGTACATCGATAATGTTACCCCCTCCTTGCTGCGCAACCCTCTCCACATCTTTAACAAAACGTTTTACACCATATGGGTAGCTTACTATGTGATCTAAGTAGAAGTCAGGTAAGGCGACTACGCTCTTATTCGGTCGAGAACCTAAGAGGGCTTCAACAATTCTTTCTCTATCTACTTGCTTACTCAACGTCTTCTCTTAGTTTTGAGGAAGCCTATCTTCTTTAAAAGGTGTCTGGAGGTTTTAGTGAGGGGGAGTCTAGCAGCTTCTTCTGGTGTGAACCACCCAAGATCCAAAACTTCCTCATTACCCTTTAACACACCCCTTTTAGGCGCAGCTAAGTAGTCTGAGAGTATATAGTGGAAACGTATACGGCCATTACTATCACGCGTTATGTTATCCACAACGTCTATCAGCTTGATCAGCTTGATCTCTAACCCAACTTCCTCTAAGATTTCCCGTTTTACAGCGTCCTTAACCCGCTCACCGAGCTCAACTAATCCTCCTGGAATTGACCATTTTTCTCTGCTTGGTTCAAACCTCCTTTTGACAAGGAGTACACGCCCATTTTTCTTCACAACAGCACCGACTGCTGCGAAAGGTCTCTCAGGATACTCACGTTTCAACATACTTCCTCTCTACACTTCCTCCAGCTTCACCGATGCAAGCGGTGAGCAAACTAATTACCTCTTCTACTAAAGATTCTGCCGCAAACTTTGAATCCCTTAAGGCGGAGACATAAATCTCCAACTTGGGTTCAGAGCCTTCAAATCCGCGAGGAAGGCTCTTGACATAAACGTCTTCATACTTAGCAGCAACATTCTCTAAGATGGTTGCGAGTGAGGATTCTGGTAGTCCCCTAACATCTAACCAACCCTCTGCTACAGAAAGGTCGCCGACCAACTTCTTGATAAAAGGGGCGACACTTTCAACAAATATAGCTTCGAGCTCAGAAGGGACACCGGGTAAACAGAAGATTCTACAGCTCTTATACTCTAACATAACGGCTGGCGCTGTCCCTATCGGGTTTCTTAAGGGCGTGCTCTTGGATGGTAAAGTAGCCATCTTAACGCTTGCTGCTGTGAGCTCAAATCTCTGTAGAACACCTTGGTCAAACAGCTCCCTATACTTAGCCTCTATTTGCGTTAACGCTTCCTGATTGACCTCAAGTCTTCTTCTGAGCGCCTTAGCTACTCCTTCAAGCGTCTTATCATCGTAAGTAGGACCTAGGCCCCCACATATTACCAGAAGGTCTACGCGTCGCTTGAGAGCCTCCTTAACCGCTCCAGCTATGCATTCTACATCGTCTCCAACTACAGTATGTCTAGCAGTAACGCAGCCTAGGTTATGTATCATCTCTGAGAGCCAACGGGCGTTAGTGTTAACAGTCTTCCCAATAAGAAGCTCATTCCCAACGCATAATATCTCTATTCTAGGCAAGAGGCGCTCTGAGGGTTAAGGTTATTGGGGTCAACGATTTAAAGATGGTCTTGCTGCTATAGGTTGGAGAATTGCATGCTATATTTGTGGTCGGCACAGCTGGAAGCGGAAAATCTCTACTAACCTTGAACCTCGCTGAATGGTATAAGACTAAAGGCGCACACAGCGTAGCAGTAAATCTTGACCCAGGAGCATTAAACCTGCCTTATGAGCCTGATGTAGATGTAAGGGAGTATATTGATCTGCAAGAAGTTATGGAGAACTACAGCCTAGGACCTAACGGCGCAATGATACTCTCTTGCGACCTAATAGCCACCAGACTGAATGAGTTGCAAGATGAAATAGACGAGCTTAGACCTGACTACGCTATAATCGATACACCTGGGCAGATGGAGCTCTTTGCGTATAGGGAGAGCGGCCCATTTATCGTCAAGAATCTTAGGGCTGATAGTAAAGCGGTAGTTTTCCTGTTTGACGGAGGCTGGGTCTCTAACCCTGTTAACCTAGTTTCTATGACGCTGCTGGCTGCATCTGTTCAGCTTAGGCTTGCAAGCCCCCAGATTCCTGTGTTAAGCAAGAAGGACCTTGTGAAGAATCTTAGAGATGTGATTGAATGGGCTTCTAACCCAACAGCGTTAGAGGCGGCGGTATATAGTAGTTCACCAGCTATCGAATCTCTTCTAAGTAGGGGGATATTAAGGAGTTTAGTAAGATTAGGCTTCGGCTACAACCTTATTCCAGTTTCATCGCTTACATTGGATGGAATGCTTAACCTTGCAGCAGCGCTGTCAAGGATACTTAGAGCAGGAGAGGAGGTAGAGGACTGAATTCTATTTAACTAGCAGAGCCTCTTCCAAAACCTGCACTGAACCGTCGTAGAAAGATGATGTGACTATCTTTGCAAACGGAAGTAGGCGACGAAGGTCTCTAACCAGCTGTGCAACCCTATCAACTTCCACTACTGCGTGAACAGCTCTTCCTATCATATTTTGAGCAGCACCCTCTGCACCGTTCCTTTGAATATAGTCTGCGAGGTCAAGCAGATCTCTCGTAGCTATCCCAGTCCTTTCAGCAAAGAGTAGACTCTGCTTAAGCAGGTTAACTGGCGTTGGTTCATCAAGTATCGCCTCAAGCACTCTTCTACCCCACTTGTTCACGAGCTTCTTACGCTTCTCAGAAGCCAAGACCGAAGCTTTATCCACAGGTCCAAAGACTACGCTAACAAACATATATCCACTAGAATCAAAATCAAACAACCTAACCGCTCCGAATGAAGGTGCACCAGGCTCAGTAACTAAACCCACGCTGCCTCCGGCAGATGCTGCTGCTATAACCGTCCCCAAACCTGTAAAACTTTTGACTTCAGCTATATGCGCTAGATCTGCAGCATAGGCTCTATCGCTTATGCCTAACGCATCCTGTATAGCTAGTATGGTTCCTAAAGATCCTGCTGCACTTGTCCCAAAACCGCAGCCTATCGGCACATTCACTTTATGCTTTATGCTGACATAGCCTTGGAAACCATACCTTCTTCGTGCTAACCTTATCGATTCTAGGCTTGTTTTGGCTTCTGGTGTTAAACGACCATTTATATATACTTCATCTCGGTATGCTTGCCCTACTGTGGCTTGGGTAGTTACACCTCTTAAAATCCTGAAACCTCCCCCTCTTGCACCGACTCTAAGCGGATCTGTGATCTTATTGCCTTCTTGATCTTCGTCACAAACCTCGAAGAAGCTTGATACGGCTGAAGGTACAAATATGCTTCTAGAACACCTGCTCATATAGACGCCTCTATGCCTTTGTGAGCAGCGTAGCTAAGGGGCCGAAGACCACTGTGGTTATGGCTGTAACTGCTGTTAGAGACTTTATGAGGAAGGTGTTCAAAGGCACTTTAACTGTGGCGAAGAGCGTATCTCCCCAAGGTGTCAGAACCAAGATTAAAGAGACTACTCCAAATATCGCCGCAACAGCAACTGAATCCTTTAATGCAGTAGATGGTGATACAGCCCTCCACTTCAACCAAGAGCCTGCAGCTAGGCTGCTTAACCTAGATTTGGACACCGCCTTCACCAGAGCCGGCACTATGGCGAGCACAAAAGGTAACATCGTAGTTATCCAGAATAGTGTTAAACCTATTGTTGTTGCTAGCTGCACATCAGTAGGCCAATATGCTCCCAGAAAGGTTGAGATGTAGTATACGACTACTGACGCCGCTATAAGATTGCCTATAGTCAAGCCGAGCAGAGAGGCCCAGAGAAAGAGTCTCCAACTACCTAACCGATGTATCAGCCACCCGAAAAGGTAGAAGCCCACAAAGTTAGCTGGTACACCGGCTATAAGGCTGAGGAATGGGTTGGTTAA
>CALJAQ010000123.1 GCA_938029515.1 uncultured Nitrososphaerales archaeon | reverse complement strand
AATTATACACTTGACCGGTTGGGTTCGCCGCTACCATCAAACCTATAGCCAAGACCACAGCTGCAGCACTAAACCCAACAGTAGGTCCATAGAGTAGTAGTCCAAGCGCAACAGGGATCTCCCAGATCTCAAGCTTCAAAGCAGGCATGAGGGGGAAAGGTAGGCTTAAGACTTTGCTTTGAAGCCTTATGACCGCTGCTACTGCTGCAAAGAGGGCTATAGCGGCTAGCCTTCTGCTTCTGCTGAACTTAAGTTCATCATTATTTAAACTCATTCTAATCATTATAGGGTCATTTGAACTATTATTTATAGTTGCCGTCATAATAAATTTTAACTTGTAGATGTTTAATTAGCTTCTTAATGTAATTAATCTTTAGATTTTTTCCAGCCCAGAGGTGAAGTATTTACCAAACCCTTTAGAATATTCTTTTTAAGGTTGTTAGCTACTTCTGCGAAAGCTATGTTCTGATATTCTTCTATAAGCCCTTTGTCAGCCAATTCAGTAATCTTGGGGTCAAGTGGGATTACGCCGAGGAAGGGTATGTTAAACCTCTTCGCAGCTCTTTCGCCTTGAGGTTCGCCGAATAGGTTGATTTTGGCGCTGCAGTGTGGGCAGACTAGGTAACCCATGTTTTCTATAAGCCCAAGCACAGGCACATTTATGGATCTAGCCATATTGACTGCCTTTGCGACTATCATTAACGCCAAGTCCTGTGGTGTAGACACAACCACAACACCATCTAGGGGGATGGATTGGTAGACTGTGAGAGGGGCGTCACTTGTGCCAGGAGGAAGGTCTATTATTAGAAAGTGTAGGTCTCCCCAGTCTACTTCGGAGTATAGCTGCTTTATCACGTTACTCACTATAGGCCCCCTCCACACCACAGCTTGCTCTGGGTCATCTAAGAGTAGGTTTACTGAGATTGCTTTTATCCCAGTCTTTGTTGTAAGTGGTAGTATTCCTTTCTGGCTTACCCTAGGTCTGTCGACTAGGTTGAAGATCTTAGCTATACTCGGACCTGTAACATCTGCGTCTAACACACCTACATCGTACCCCATCCTTCTGAGTTCAGTTGCAAGCAGAGATGAGACAGATGATTTGCCTACTCCACCTTTGCCCGAAACCACAGCTACGATGTGTTCTATGTTCTTCTTATCTAGCTTCTCTATGCCAGAAGCGGCTACTTTTTTACCGAACCTTTGCTGCAGCTTTTCCTTGAGCTCATCTAGCTCCTTTTGGGTCATTGACGTGGTTTCAACTGAAACCGCTTTAACACCGTCTAACCTCTTTACACTCTTCTCTACATCACTTTTGATGGCGTTGGCTAGTGGGCAGCTCGGCACAGTAAGAGCGATTAGTATCTTTACGCTCCCATCCTCTATCTTGACATCTCTTACCATTCCTAGCTCAACTATGTTTAAACCTATTTCTGGGTCAACTACTTCAGAAAGCGCTTCAATTACCTTACCCTTAGTTGTCACCAAGATTCATTAAAAAGAGGGGCGTATCATCAATATAAAATTATGCTACAAGCAGATTAAAGCGCATAAACATCTACTCCTCTATACCTACTTCAGTGAACCCTCATCGCATCAAGCTAAGCTCAGCATGATTTCTAAGTTGTAGAGCCTATGAAGATTCTTAGGAGCTCTGTGATTGATGTTATGGGCGATCTTAGTGGGAAGCTGTTGTAGAAGGCTTTAAGCCTCCTCTTCACCCTTGCGAAACCAAGACTCTACGTTATTCCTCTTCCCTCTAGCTGTCTGCTCATATTAAGCTCTTCAATGCATCTACATACATGGCCAGTGATCCACTAGTATGATTGGCTTGTTCTCACAATATTGAAGCGCCTGCTTAAGGAGCTCAACATCTACGCACTTCTCGTGTATGATACTCTTACCGCAAGAACCTCTCTTGCATCCACATCCACTAGCCATCCATACATAGACCTGATCCCCTTGAAGCTTGGTTTCATCTACTGAAGTGCACCACCTAGGCTTCTTCTCAGGCTCCTTCAACACCTTCTTCAAAGCATGGTACCACTACCTAACAGCATATGAGAATTCCAGCCATATGCTCCTCAAGGATGAGCCAGAGTGGTGCATGAGGGCTGCAAGAACATTCTCCTTTAATGTACCTTACTCCTCCTAAATACACCACGCCCCCTACTCATAAGATAATCCAACCCACACACAAGATTAGGATAAAATAGACTACAGCATAAGCGCGCTAGCCAAAAAGTTGAACAAGATGAAGAACGTTATCTTGATGCGATGAGGATATAATGGGGGAGGCGTTTAAGGCATCGTGTGAACGCCTTGTTTTGTGGGTTGGATAAGAGTGGTTGCTATGCTGCTATCATCGATGATAGTGGTAACTTGGTTGATGGGAGGAGGGTTTCGAACAACGCTATACTTGAGTTCTTGAATGTGTAGCGTCCTGTAAGGATGGTGGTGGAGGCCGCATCAGGCTTCTTAACGCCTCGAGGATGCTGTTGCGTCTTAGTACGTGTTAACTTGCAGCCTGGATGCATAACGTGTATATTACCTCTTTGTGGCGGATAGGTGCCTGCCCCCTTTGTGTCGAGGCGCTAAGTTAATATTGATGGCTCCTCATAGGTGACAACTCCACCTCTTCGATACCGTTAAGATAAGGTTTGAGTTCCTTGTCTAGGGGTTTTGCTTGACGAGCTGAATAACCTTGAGAAGCTACTCTCACCTGATCAAGATGTGGGCTTATGAGCTGCTACTCAATGCCGTTCGTAGCAGGAATATCTTTCAACGTAATAGATTACCTTTGGAG
>CALJAQ010000122.1 GCA_938029515.1 uncultured Nitrososphaerales archaeon | reverse complement strand
CTTCTCAGCTATGAGGCTGCAGCTCTCTCGATAGGTATTCAGCGTCAGGGCAGAGGGGTCTTCTCCATAGGGTATGCTCTTCAGCATCATCTTTAGCTACGGTGAATCGTTTCTTGACTCTTTGGTTTCGTGATATTTAAGACGGATTGCTCTCAGCGTGAACTATGTTGAGCTTTCTGAAGCCTTTACGCTTCCTCTCTCTAGCGTCATACCGTCTTACGTGTTTCTTTGTGGAGAAGAGCGTAGCATCTCCAGCACCCTCTTTTTGAAACCATTCACAGCCACACCGTTGAGCCTACTCAGATACGGTATGGGCAACCTAGCCACGCTCTATGAATCGAACTCTTGCCCGTCGACTCCCTCAAACCCAGGCTTTAAAAGGCCTCTATGGCGTTGAAATTTAATAAGCCTCGGTAATCATACTTGATGATGCAGCATAGAACCAAGCTCTCCCCATCGATGGCTAGTCTACCACCATCCTTAGGCATCCAAGGAGAACCACGCTGTAGACAGCTCCCTAACCACCCTAAGAAGGCCCAGCTCCACCCCCTGAACCCATCGTAAGCCCTCCAACCCCTCCAGCAGGTATCATCAGGGAAAACCATCAGCCGATAAGTCTAAAACGACTACAAACGATGAGACAAACTTTTAAGACAACTCATTAGTAAGCAATAGTTCTTAACCTTATTCTTCTAAAGATTCTAAGATTATTTCTGAAATGTCTTTCACCTCTAGAATCTGGTATCTGTCACTCATTTTCCTCGACTCTTCAAACATAGATAGACAGTATGGGCACTCTACAGCAAGCAGGTTTGCACCACCCCTTATTACCTCATTGAGTCTGAGGTCTGGTATACGTGTCTCCTCCTCAACTTTATACCAGAAGTTGGCTCCACCAGCGCCGCAGCAGAAGCTTTTCTCCCTTTCTCTCCTTAATTTGACCTCTTCTAAGTTTGGAATACTCTGCAGTATCTTCCTCGGTTCATCATAGATATTATTGTATCTTCCTAGGTAGCAGGAGTCATGTAAAGCTACCTTAACATTAACCCCTCCCTTAAGTTTAAGCCTCCCATCCCTTATCAAATCAAGGAGAATTTCTGTATGGTGTTTCACTTCGAAGTCTCCCCCGAGCTCAGGGTACTCGTTTCTGAATGTGTTGTAGCAGTGTGGGCAGTGTGTTATAATCTTCTTCACGTTGTAGCTTTTAAAGGTCTCTATATTCTCTAACGCTAATTGCTGAAAGAGCCCTTCCTCCCCAAGCCTTCGAACAACCTCCCCTGTGCACTTCTCCCTCACACCAAGCACACCGAAGCTTACACCAGCCTTCTGAAGTAGTGTAGCGGTAGCTCTCGCTACCTTCTGAGCCCTCTGATCGTATGCTGCTGCGCATCCAACCCAGTAAAGATATTCAACATTAGGGTCTTCGTCTAAGGTTTTAATCCTCAAACCCTCCATCCACACTACTCTATCGTGTGATCTAGCTCCGAAGGGGTTGCCGTGGGTCTGCAGGTTTGTAAGGAGTAAGTTCATCCTCTGGTCTGCCTTACCATTGGCTATGAGGTGGCGTCTAAGATCTATAAGGAAATCAGGCTTTCTGATTAAAACAGGACACTCCCGCACACAAGCCCCGCACATAGTGCATCCCCAGACTTCACCCTCTGACACCACGCCTTGAAAGACATCTTGCCCCCATTTGCCAACACCACTTTTTACCACAAGACCCAGATGCTGTATAACAAGCCTAGGGTTAAGCGCTCTACCTGCTGCTGTAGCTGGGCAAACGTCTTGGCATCTGCCACAGTTTGTGCAGGCGATGAGCATAAGCCTCCTATCCCAAGGAAGATCTTGGATCGTGTTGAAGCCGACCTTCACCTCAAAGTTGCCTGTCTCCATCAGCTCCGCTAGCTTGAATGGTGTAGTAAGCCTACCTACAGGTTTAACCTTACTCTTCAACACGTTGGCTGAAGATAGGATTATGTGGAAGAGCGTCGAATAAGGCAGAACCGCTATCAGAATAAAGGCGACTAACGCGTGGCTAATCCAGATGGATTGATAGATTACTTCACCACCAGCTTCTGAAAAGCCTGAAGACCTAAATGCCTCAGCCAACGTATGCCCAAAGATAGACCACACACCCCAAGGGACAGGCTTCAGAGCCAACCTTAACCCTTCAAGCACAAAACCAGTCACACCGATATACAGCAACCCGGCTAGAACAACATAATCCCACCTGCGTTTCTCCAGATACGCTGGCTTAATCACTATTCTCCTCCAGATCGCAAGTAAAACCCCTGCTAAGAAGAAGATGCCGAAGAGGTCTAAGATCAACTCAAACGTCAAGTAGTTTGCACCTTGCAGAACCTTCAAGTTTAGAAAGCGGAGTATATCGTAGTCTATGAAGACAATAACTGTGCCTATGAAGAGCAGAAGTGTGCCAAAGAATAGACCAAAATGCATAAGCCCAGGATACCTTCTCAACGTCAGCCTTCTTTGCAGAAGCCACTCTCTAAGCGTAAATGAGATTTTTCCTCCAATATTCCTCACGTAAACGTCGATTAGGTTTCTTAAGCCTACAGGCTTTGTCT
>CALJAQ010000121.1 GCA_938029515.1 uncultured Nitrososphaerales archaeon | reverse complement strand
CTCAACGGCATAAGCTAGCACGTCAGCCAGGATGAGGCGCCCTTCAGCATCCGTACTTATGACTTCGGATGTTTTACCACCATAGTGCCTTATCACATCACCAGGCTTATAGGCTGAACCGCTAGGAAGATTCTCAACAAGCGGAGCTATGGCTACGATGTTCAAAGGTAGGTGAAGGTCAGCTGCAGCTTGTATAGCTCCTATTACGGCTGCGGCGCCGGATTTATCATACTTCATGTCCTCCATCTTCTCCGAGGGTTTAAGAGATATGCCGCCGCTATCGAAGGTTACCCCTTTGCCTATCAGCACTATCGGCTTCTCATCTACTTTCCCTCCCCTATATCTAAGTATAACCACTTTAGGTTCCTCCTTACTCCCCTTTGAGACATTAACTACACCACCCATACCCATCTTCTTAGCTTCTTCTAAACCAAACACCATACACTCTAATCCAAACTTCTCAGCCACTTTTCTAGCTTCTTCTACAACTAAACTTGGGGTCATGTCGCTGCTAGGCGTGTTCGCTATATCCCTAGCCAACTTGACGCCTTCACAAACCTTTTGAGCTTCTTCTACAACCGATTTTAATTGAATAGCCTTCCAATCTTCGTCTACAATTAAAATCAAGGCTTCAACATTCTTCTCAGATCGAGGCTTGTAGCGGTTAAAGCGGTAAAGCGCTAGTTCAGCCCCTTCAACTACCGCTTCTACTATCTTCCGTTCATCAAAAAGGTTTGAGTCAACGTGCAATGCATATTTTTGAAGCCCTAGATTTGATACCAGTATTGCAGCTTCAGCAGAGGCCACTCTAAAACATTCGCTTGTTAAATCAGTTTTCGCCCCTAATCCAGCAAGTAGGAGGTAGTCTGGTTTGATTCTGCCAGCTGTGTAAAGTAAGAAACTGGTGTAGAGCTTGCCTTTGAACCCCTCCATATTTAATGCCTTTGCCACACCCTTCTCTAACCGTTCATCGATTTCTTGTATGGGTTGGCTAAGTTGCTTAGTTTCTTCGGGCAGAAGAGAAACCAAGAGTGGTACATCAGCATCCTTCGGCTTTAGTGATGTAATGGATATATTCAACATTTGACATCGATACATGCTTCGATTCGGCCGCTTATATTATTGATGGTTTAACAAATCTTGTAAAAGAGCGTTTACATAGGAAGTTTACCACCGTTTGCAGAGGCTACCCCTTATTAACTCAAGCTCCAAAACAGCGACGCTGAAAGGCGTACCATCTCTACCAACTATTACGTCACGGTCAACATTTACGGAGTTGATTTCAACATCTCTCATGAACCTGCTCCTAAGCAGTTGAACAACCTCCACAGCCACGTTAATAGCACGCCCTCTAGCACGAATCATTATTCTCTTTTCACCGTTGTTAAAGAGGGTTATACAAGCTGTCACATAGTTCAGCACAGGTTTAGATGTGCCGACTATTATGAGCTTGGGCTGGCTCACCCCACTCCTCCTCTTATTAACACTATAAACCACGCTTATATTAGCAGTAAGGTATAGACCATTTTAGTGAACAAAGGCTTAAAAGTATGTAGCGTGCCAAAGAGGATGATGGTTGAGGATAGGTTAGAGCAAGAGGACAAACCCCTCCTTCATATGCATAATCTCGGTATAGTTAACGTCAAACGTGCCAAAAAGATCGAAGAATTAGCGGCTACGCTTTCTGTAAGCATAGAGGAGTTAAAGAGGTTAATCGGACGCAACGAAGCGCAAGGCTACATCGAAAGCACTGTATTCGAAAACGGAGAAAAAGCCTACTATTTAAGCCCAAAAGGTATAATAAAAATCTGCTCATGTTTTAGCTAATTACTGTAAACAGATTCAGATGGTAGATTTGAAGGTGTTGATCTTAAGCTGGGAATATCCACCTCACATTGTAGGTGAAATGGCTTGGCATGTACGTGAGTTAACGAAGCGTCTTAAAGCAAGGGGTTTAGAGGTTTACGTGCTAACATATTCGCCTTCAGATGAGCGTGTAGAGGTGGATGAAGGGGTCATTGTATCCCGTGTTAAACCGCCTATTAACGTCACAACGAACATCGTTGTATGGTCCTTTATTTTTACCACGAAGCTGCAGGCTGCTGCTGCTGACTTGATATATAAGCTCGGCTCGTTTGATGTAGTCGATGCGCACGAGTGGATTACTGTCGATGCAGCGTTAGCTCTTAAAGACTGTTTCGATGCACCCTTCATCTACACTATCCACAGTTTAGAGAAGCATCGTTCCGCAAACTCAGCTACCCCACTTAACATAGCTATTGAAAGTATAGAGGAGATAGGATGCAGAGAAGCGAAGCGTATAATAGTCAACTCTGAATGGATGAGAAAAGAAGTTTCAGCTAAAATCAGGGGAGTGGATGAAAAGATAAAGGTAGCCCCACCCTACACAGAAAGTTGGGTAGACAAAGTTTTAGAAGCCTACGAAGGGTGAGCAACCCTCTTGGATCTAAGCGTAATTATGCTGACGTGGGAAATCCCACCCAGAATCA
>CALJAQ010000120.1 GCA_938029515.1 uncultured Nitrososphaerales archaeon | reverse complement strand
CATTTTAAGGAGAAGTTCGAGGCAGCGATTCTTCCACAGAGTATTTTAGTCGCTTTATTCTCCAATGTGCCATATGTTTCAGGCCCTGTTACTGAGAACCCTTTTTCCATAGTTATGTTGGATGTTGTGAGCAATATAGGTAAGTACGGTTCATCCCCACCCGCATACCGACCTAAAACTTCTGGATAGTCTAACTCTCCACTTAGGCAGCTCATCTTTACAAAGTAAATTACTCCGTTATCAAAGCTGGCTTCAGCAGCGTCAAGATGTATATCGTCACCACTCTTAACATCCAACACTTTATCTGATTCTGGCATGCTCGCTTTAAAGCGTGTTGCATATATCTCAACCTTCTGCAGAATTCCATCGTGTAACGATAGATTTACTCTACTTATCTTCGCTTCAGAGAGGTCAAGCACTTCAGCAGCGATCTTAACGACCTTTACACCATCAACTTCAAATCCTCCCTCAATCTTAAAGTTGGATGCTTCAGCCTTACTGAAGCTCAGTATATATTCATCATCGGGTGTTGGTGGTGCTACTAAACCTATTGAGAGGGATTCACAGGGCAGGTGTTGTTCGTCTCCTTGAAAGACTGCTTTGATAGAGACTTTAGCTTCAACATCTACTTTAGGTGCGGTGTATATAGCTGTACTGTTGGATATAGGTGTTAGCTCACCCAGCTGGGGCTGTACGTGCCATTTGATCTCTTTCCCCTCTAATATTTTCGCTTGAGTATTTGTTAAAAAAGCTGTTAAATTAATATTTTCTCCACAATTTATTGAAAAACTTACAGGAGAGATCGTAATAAAAGTAGAGAATTTAGCGGTTAATCCAGAAGGTAAGATTACGCCTTCAGCGTGTGCAGTGCTCCCTAAGTATCCAGCTACCTTAGGAAATGATGCTAAAACAATAACCTTGGTTTCACGTTCTACGATAGGCGCAGTATACAAGGTGGAAAGACCCCTTAATTCAGAAAGATTACCAACCCCCTCTAAACGCCATTCAACCAGCTCAACAGGCGCGTTAGCAGGATTCAGCTCCACCTTTAGTGCTACGCTTTTACCAGATTCTACTTGGAAGATCGGCGGAGTGATCTTTAACGTAGTGCTTACCATCTTTCTCTTAAATAGGAATGACAATATCCATCATCTGAAGAGGTTTTAAAGCTGTTTAGTGAGCGTTATTGTGCCTAGGTTTACATCTTTAGCGGTGTATACTACACCTACCCTCCTTGGAGCATAACCATCTTTGGATACCTCGATAAGATAACGGTGCATCAACTTCAGATCCTTCAGCCAAAAGTCTCCAAACTCGTCGCTAACGGTCTGATACCTAACGCCTTCAACTAGATCCAAGGCTGTAACCGTAGCGCCTTCTACACACTCCCTAACATAGGGTTCGACTAAAGTTCCAGCTATGAACGGCTTAGGCAAGTTAAGGTAGTAAACCCTAGGTTTGGTTCCATATTCAGGGTGCAGCACCTCAGCCCTCTCGATTAGACTCTTAATCTTGGGGTCCTCTTCATCACCTAATATGAGGGCTTCACGCTGGCAGGCGCCTACACACCGAGTCTCACCCCAGCCTTTATCGAGTAGGTGTGTGCAGAGGGTGCATTTCTGCGCTATGTTCAATTCGTTGTTGAAGTAGATCACACCGTAGGGGCAGGCGTCTAAGCAGAGTTTGCAGCCGCTGCATTTATCTGGTTTTATGAGCACAACTCCGTCTTCCCTCTTCACTATAGCTTCTTCTGGGCAGGATGGTATGCAAGGCGCGTTGTCGCAGTGCATACATAAGATCGGGGTGTACGTGACCTTAACCTTCGGTGTGGCCCCCCTCTCCTTCTCATCTACCCTTAGCCAGAAGTGTCCTGTGTCTGGTTGAGGTTTAGTGTAGGGTGTCCAATCGTTGCCAACGTGCTCATCTTTGCACGCTATCTGGCAGCAGTAGCATCCTACACATTCAGCAACATCTATAACAAGAACCCTCCCCAACATATTCACCTCTTCAGATCCTCAGCATCCACTTTTTCGACTTCAACTAGGTATCCGCTTGCGCACATTTCAGGAACTCTAACCACCATCCCAGCAACCCTCTTCTCATGTGGTGGTGGTGCTATCAGGTTTATGCAGCCGCCTCTATCCACTCTCTCATCGACAGATAGCGGGTCGCTGTTAGCCCCGTGATCCATGTATACTGTGCCAGGCATGATCCTCTCAGTCACGTATGCGCCTCCAAGCACTGTTCCCCTCTCGTTAAATACCTTAACAACATCCCCATGCTTTATACCCCTTTTCTCAGCGTCTATAGGGTGAATCCAAAGGGGCTCGTAGAGGTAGCCGTCATCCCCCTTCACTTTGCAGGTCGGTATCTCCCTTGTCCAAGATATATCGTCACACTGGGAATGCACCCTCCACCTGGGGTGGTTCGACATCAGAAGCAGAGGATACCTTTCAGCCCTAAGATGCTCTAGGCTCTCTTGATGCGCTTCACCATGAGGTATATATCGTGGTAAAGGTGGTCTCTCTTTATCGTCTGGAAAGTGCTCGGCGATGCCTGTTGAGTAGAATTCGAGCTTCCCAGTCGGTGTCTCCAACCCCTTCCCTTCAGGCAGCTCGTAGAACCAAGTCAACCCAGGCTTAACATTATACCTCCTCTTAATCTCCTCCCACTCTTCTGGAGTCGGGCAGTCGTAGATCACAACCTTCTTCTTCTTGAACTCCTCCCAACTCATCTTCTTAGCCGCTAGAGTCTTCTCATAAGCCCTCTTAAGCACCTCTTCCGGAGGTGGGAATGCATCGCCTATACCAAGCCTCTCAGCTACGAGGCGGTGTATCTCATAGTCGCTTTTAGATTCGCCGACAGGCTCGATACATTTATCTTGATATATTAAACCAACGATGTCAGTGTGGTTCACTGGCACTATATCGTCATGCTCAAATATGGTCTGGGCTGGTAGTATGAGGTCGGCGTAGCGTAGATCGTTCTCGAACCACGGGTGAATACCGACTATAAAATCTATCTTCTCACTCCTAAGCGCTTCGATCATCTTATAGCCGTGGCTCCAGCAGGCGGTCCAGCAAGCATTCTCATTCCAAATCATATGTATGCCAGGATGATCCTTGGAGGGTGGGAAGGTGTATTTGGTGAACTGATCTTCTCGAGGACAGATTATGGAGCCTGCACAATACCAGCTAACGGGAGGGTTAAGTATGGCTTCAGGCACAAGCGTCTTGATTATAAAAGATCTGGTGGTTGGAGGCATATACACGTAAGGCTCAGCAAAGTTCGGAGGAGTCCCCTCAGCATCCACCTCAGGGTATCTTGGTATAGGAGAGAGCTTCTTACAGCCTAAGCCAAGCCTATACCAGAACCTAAAGAATTGTCTACCAGGCTTCCCAAGCCCCTGCATAGATAAGACGATAGCCTCTATCCTAGCAGCTTCACTACAATACGGCCCCCTTATCTTGCCTCCGCCGAAGAATACCGCGAGCGAAGTCCTCTTCTTGAACCAAGCTCTAGCAAGCGCCTTTATCGTTTCAACAGGCACACCGCAGATCCTTTCAGCCCACTCAGGCGTCTTCGGGACACCATCCTCTTCACCCAACACATATCTTTTGAACTCTTCAAACCCGATGCAGTGCGTCTGCACAAACTTCTTGTCGTATGTGTCCTCTTTAATCCAAATATATGCTATCGCCAAGTATAGCGCTGCATCTGTGTTAGGCTTTATCGGTATCCATTTATCAGCGTGCACAGCCTCAGCGTAGTTCAGATCAGGTGAGACACCAACGATCCTTATACCAGCCTTTTTTACCCACCTACACATTATGGTACCTATCTGCCCAGCGAAGCCTGCTGGTGTTGTCTCAGGGTCACAGCCGCTGAATATCAGCATCTCACAGTTCTCCAAGATGTCGTCGAAGATAGCGTCCTGTATAGGCTCCCCTACTTGAGCATCGAACCCCCATACGTGCTTCGCACCCCAGTAGTACCCCTCCCAGCTGTCTGGGTTTCTTACCTGCGAAGTGTAGCCTCCCAATCTGTCAAATAGGTAGTGGCCGTAGCAGTGGAATGTATGCAGCAACCCAGATTGACCGTGCCCATCAGCCTGAACCAAGACTGCTTCGGTTGTGCCGTAGACCTCCTTTACCCTCCTTATTTCGTTAACGATAATATCTATCGCCTCATCCCAGCTTATCCTCACATACCCACTCTTACCCCTATTCTGAGGGTTCCTATTCTCAGGGCTCCAATCAACCCTCTTCAAAGGATACTTCAACCTGTTCGGCGAATCAACCCTCTTCTTATAGGCCAGCATGAAGGCTGCTGGCACAGCCCTCCTAGGCCTTGTAAACTCACCCTTACTCGTTCTAATCCTATACAGCCTCACATCATCAGGTATACGGAAAGGCAGCACTCTAACGATCTTACCGCCCTTAACATGAACCTCCATAGGAGGCCCTGAGCGTGAATGACCACACAACCCACCACTAACATAACAGATCTTTACATCAGAATCTTTACTCGCCATTCACATAACCTGATAGACCCACTCTATAGATATACTTTATTAACTTTCCCACTCTT
>CALJAQ010000119.1 GCA_938029515.1 uncultured Nitrososphaerales archaeon | reverse complement strand
GCCGAGCGCTATCAAGTAGTAGGCTGAGGCGTAGACGACTATAGCTGTTGAAGCAACATCAAGATAAACCTCCAAGAAGACTAACCAAGCTGATCTGCCGAGCTCTGCGCCTTTAGCCCTTAACCACGCAACCCTAACCGCTTCGCCTCCGATGAAGGTTGGTGTGGTTAAGCTTACAAACTCTGATGAGACCCTTGCTAACACGCTACTTAAAACACTTCTATGTAGAGTTAAGACGGTTGTCAATAGGTGGAATCGGATGCCTTGGATGATGAGTCTAAGAGACACTAGGCTACAGGAGGCTAATAGAGTTGTGAAGCCTAAGGAGGCTATATCCTCATACTTAACGCCGAAGAGCAGCGAATAGAGTAAGATGAATCCTATACTTAAAGCGGCAGCAGCCGAAAACGCCTTCGCATAGCTCAAACCTGAAACTACTCTAAACGCTCTGAGCAGCCTTCTTAGGAGAATGTTTTACAGGTATAACCCAGGGGCGTGCAGCCCTCATATTGGCTTCGTACTCAGCGATCTTAGATTCAAGTCTAAGTGTCAACCCTATATCGTCTAAACCCTCCAGCAGCCTATCTTTGATGAACTTTGCGATCTCAAATCTATACTCTAATCCAGCATGCCCTGAAACCTTCTGCGCCTCCAAGTCTACTGTCAAGTATAGAGCCCCCTCAGTCGCTCTCCTCATGATGGCGTCAACTTCCTCAGGCTTCAGAGTTATCAGCAGAAGACCGTTTTTGTAAGCGTTGTTGTAGAAGATGTCAGCAAAGCTCTCAGCAATCACAGCCTTTATCCCGTAGTCAAGAAGAGCCCAGACAGCATGCTCCCTAGAACTACCACATCCGAAGTTTGATCTAGCCACAAGTATAGATGCTTTCTTATATTGAGGCTGATTCAGTATGAAGTCACCCTTAGGCTCACCACGTTCGTCAAAGCGCCAGTTGAAGAAGAGGTAGTTGCCGAAGCCTCTACGCTCAATCAGCTTAAGGAACTGCTTCGGTATAATCTGATCTGTGTCTACATCACGCCTATCAAGGGGCACAACCAAACCAGTAAAGGTCTTAAAAGGATGCATATCTAAACACCTCTACTCGAAAACCCACTCCCTCACGTCAACAAACCTACCCGCTACTGCAGCAGCAGCAGCCATCATGGGGCTGACCAGATGTGTCCTACCCCCGACACCCTGCCTCCCCTCGAAGTTTCTGTTAGAAGTGCTTGCGCACCGCTCTCCAGGCGCCAAGATATCTTGGTTCATACCCAAACACATGCTGCACCCTGACTCACGCCACTCAAACCCAGCTTCTCGAAAGATCTTAGCCAAACCTCTCTCTTCAGCCTCACGCTTCACCATCTGCGAACCTGGAACAACCATCGCTCTAACCCCTGATGCAACCTTCCTACCTTTAACGATCCTCGCAGCCGCCTCTAAATCACTCAGCCTAGCGTTCGTACAAGAACCTATAAACACCCTATCCACCTTGATCTCTGTTATCGGCGTTCCTGGTTTAAGCCCCATATATTCGAGCGCGCGTTCGACAGCCCTCCTTTCAACAGAGTTCACGAAGTCATCAGGGTGAGGCACAACACCAGTCACTTCTGTAACCATAGATGGTGTAGTCCCCCAAGTAACTTGAGGAGCTATCATATGCGCATCTATCTTGACTGTTTTGTCAAATGCAGCCCCAGGATCAGTCTTAAGGCTTCTCCAGTATTCCGCTGCTTCTTCGAAGGCGTTGTTCTTAGGCGCATACCTACGCCCTTTAAGGTATGTGATAGTCTTCTCATCCGGAGCCACGAGTCCGCATCTGGCCCCAGCTTCTATGCTCATGTTGCAGAGCGTCATCCTCTCATCCATGCTTAAGCCTTCTACTGTATCGCCTCGGTATTCAATTGCATAGCCGCTACCGCCACCTGCACCAATCTTCCTAATCATATAGAGCGCTAGATCTTTAGCCGATACACCTCTAGTAAGAGTGCCTGAAACGTAGACCTCCATAAGCTTAGGTTTCTCCATCCAAACACACTGTGTAGCAAGGACATGCTCCACTTCACTAGTACCTATGCCGAATGCCAAGGCGCCTAATGCGCCGTGTGTAGATGTGTGGCTGTCCCCACATGCGATAGTCAAACCTGGTAGCGTCAAACCTAACTCAGGTCCTATGACGTGAACTATACCGTTATAGGGGCTTGAGAGGTCAAATAATGTGATTCCGAACTCTGAGCAGTTCTTCTCCAGTGCCGCAATTTGTATAGCAGCAAGCTGATCTGAGACAGGTAATAAGCGGCTTGTTGTAGGTATGTTATGATCCATAGTTGCGAATGTTAGATCAGGTCTCCTAACCCTGCGTTTAGCCGCTCTTAACCCTTCAAACGCTTGAGGCGATGTGACTTCGTGTATGTAGTGTCTATCTACATATAGTAGAGTAGGCTTCCCCTCCTCTTGATAAATCGCATGCTCATCCCATATCTTCTCAAAAAGCGTCTTTGCCATCCTATTGCCAACATCTGCTTAAAGGTTGATGATAGATAACCTTTTTCCAACAGTTTAGCAGAAACCTATTTAGCCACATCTTTAGTTGGAGAAGGTGGTAGCCGGGGTAGCTCAGCCTGGTTAGAGCGCCAGCCTCCTCAAGGCAGAAGGGTGTAACTCATAATCTGGAGGCCGCGGGTTCAAAACCCGTCCCCGGCACTAAACTGTGAAAGCTAATCTTGTTATAGTCTTTTATTTCTATATGTTTAATTGCCTGCTTTTAGTAATGTGGTGTGGTGGAGTTGGAGATAGAGGTTCGTAGATATAAGGACATCAACCTTAGGGATGGTGTTGTGCTCGACGGCTTCCCCTCAGCTGGGCTCGTGAGCAGCATCTCAGCGAGCTACCTTATAGCAGCCCTTAACTTAGATCAGGTAGCTGTGCTTGACTCCCCACACTTCCCACCTATATCTTTGATCTTTGACGGGAAGCCGAAGTTTCCGGCTAGGATACACGCTTCCGAGAAGCCGAAGCTGGCTGTGTTTTCAGCCGAGTTTACGCCAAACCCTATGTTAGATAGGGCTTTAGGAAAGAAGATACTTTCTTGGTCTAAAGATCATTACTGCAGAATGATAGTTACGGTAGTGGGTAGGCCTGTCGAGGAGACCGCTTTGAGCACTGGTGCACACGACGTTATGGCTGTAGGAAGTACTGAGAGGGCTAGAAGGCTTATAGAGGGGGCGGGGTTAGAGCAGATGAAGCTAGGTATGGTTACTGGTATACCTGGGACGTTGCTTAACGAAGGTAGATGGGAGAATTATGATGTTGTTGCTCTTGTGGTTAAAGCTAGAGAGCATATCGCTGATGCAAGCGCAGCGGTAAAGGCGCTCTTCGCGCTCTGTAAGCTTGTGCCAGATATATCAATAGATATCACACCCTTAGCTCAAGAGGCGGAGAAGATAGAAGCTAGGTTGAGGGTTATGAGGAAGGAAGTAGCGGCTGTGCAGCAACCTGTCGGAAGCGACATCTACAGGTGAATATCTATGTTTGACTTCCCAAAGTGGGCTGCAGAGGAGATATCTAAAGCAGACTTCAAATACGTGGGGACGGTAAAATACACCGGCTACCCTCTTGACATAGACTCTGAGAAGAAGAGGGTGGATGTGCAGTTTTACGATAGGCTCCCTGATGGTAGGTATATAGCGACTTTAGACGTGCCAGACGCTAACTTGTTGAATGGTGTTAAAAAGGCAGAGATCTATATGTTCAGCATCAAGGTCTATGAGGCTAGCCTCAGCGATAAGTTAAAGAAGTTTCTAAGTGAGAAATATGGAGTATTTATTAATAAGATGTGTAGGTTTGAACTCGAGTCTATAGGAAGGATGGATTAAACTTGGTTTCAACCCCCTACAGTAGGGGTAGAAGCAGAGAATACGCTGCACTTAAGATGCTTAGGGATGAGGGGTGGCTGTGCAGCAGAAGCGCGAAGTCTCACAGCCCAGTTGACATATTCGCTGGTAAGGGTGGTAGGCTCATTCTGATTCAGGTGAAGAGCGGCTCCGCTAAGCTTACTAAGGATGAGTTAATGGAGTTGAAGGCTTGGGCTGAGGCTTTCGGCGGTGAGGCGGAGGTGTGGTTCTTTAAAAAAGGCGGTATAGTGGTTAGAAAAAAGGCTTAGTCAACAGCCTGTAAAAATTTGGCCGCCTATCTTTAAAGACGTCGTTTAACTCACTCACCTTCTTATTCCTTGCAAGTTCAAGGTTTATTTGCGCTGCTTTACATTCTACTCGTTCATCTGAAGCTGATGCAAGAACATCCATCTTTGGGCTTACGATCTGACTTCTGCCCGTATATTTAAGACAGTAGTTACCTCTCTTCTCTTCTCCTACTCGATTAGCTGTTACTGTGTAGATGTGGTTCTCAAAGGAGCGGGCGAGCATGGCTCTTTGGCAGTAGTAGGGGAGTATAAGGTTTGAGGGGTGGGCTACAATGTCAGCGCCATTAAGGGCCAAGACCCGCCATATTTCTGGGAAGAGCCAATCAAAGCAGATCAACATCCCTATCTTTACACCACCGATATCGTAAACCCTAGGCTTCAAATCGCCTTTATTGAACAAGATCTTTTCTCTATTGAAGAGGTGTATCTTACGATACAAACCCACAAACCTGCCTTTAGAAACAAGGACAGCAGTGTTATAGACGTTGTCCCCCGCTTTTTCGGCTAACCCGGCTACGAGCGTCTTCTTCTGCCTTTCAGACTCCTCTACCAGGGTTCTGCAGGTTGCACCATCAGGAACCCCTTCTGCGAAGCTTTTAACCTCTTCTCTACTGAGGAAGGCGTAGCCTGTGTTGAAGAGCTCTGGTAGCGTAACTATGTCCGCATCGACGCTTCGAATCAACGCTAAGGCCTCTTCGACGTTAGACTCTACTTCCCCGAATGTTGGGTTCGTCTGTGCAAACGCTAACTTTATAGGCTGCGCAAGCAAGCTACTTCACCCCTTTTTCTATCAGCTCAATCCAGACTCCATTGGGGTCTCTAATGAAGGCTAAGCGCCTACTTCCTCCTTTTAGTGTATAAGGCTCTTTAGCGACTTCTACGCCTTCTTCCTTCATCTTTCTGATTACTTTATCCAAGTCTTCTACTTCGAAGGCTAGGTGGTCGAGTTGATCCCCTTCTTCGTAGCTGCTTTTACCACGCCAATATGTCAGCTCAAGCTCTGAGCTATGCTCTTCGTCCGTTAGGAAGGCTACTTCCGCATTGTTTTCTGGTATCTCTCTTCGTCTAAGCAGTTTAAGCCCGAGCCGCTTTGTGTAGAAGTTGATGGTTGTATCCATGTCCTTGACAGTTATTGAAGTATGCAGGAACTTCATCAAATTAAGATGTGCAAGGTCTGCACATAAACCTTATCTTCGACGCTTCGGATTGCTCTACTATTTATTAGAATTTTGGTCTTCTAGCCTTGAAACACCTATAAATTGTTCAATACCGGATGCATATGCAGCGTAGTGCAAAAAGCTGATTTTCAAATCATAATTTTGATATCTGTTAAAAGAAGTTAAACTTTAAGTATTGTTTCAACATATAATTAAGCAAGGGCGTCTTCAATGGCAAGCCAGAAGACTAAAGTCTTTGATTATACCGCCTATTCTCTACCAACCGAAGGCTCAGCAGGGCTTACTGGAAGCTGGAGGTCAAAAAGACCGGTTATAGTCGATGCAAAGTGCACAAAATGCAATTTATGTTGGCTCTACTGCCCAGAGGGCACGATAATCAGAGTTAAAGGGAAGATTCCAATAGTAGATCTGACCTACTGTAAGGGGTGTGGTGTCTGTGCAAAAGAATGCCCAAGTAGAGCCATAGATATGGAGGATGAATCTAAGTGGCTGAGCAGATAGAGGTCTTAACAGGAAACGCGGCGGCAGCATACGCCGTAAAACTTGCTAAGGCTCAGGTCATCGCGGCTTACCCGATTACACCCCAAACCACACTCGTTGAGAAGATCGCAGAGTTCATATCAAAAGGTGAGTTGAAAGCTGAATACATCAAAGTCGAATCTGAGCACTCAGCGCTGGCGGCGTGTATAGGAGCGTCGGTAGGCGGGGCAAGAGCGTTTACAGCAACCTCTGCGCAGGGGCTTCTACTTATGCAGGAGATGCTCTTTTGGGCTGCGTACGGTAGGACGCCTATGGTTATGGCTGTTGTAACCAGGGCGATTGCGCCTCCTTGGAATATGTGGTCTGAACATACTGATGCTTTATCTCAGAGGGATAGTGGTTGGATACAGATCTTCTGCCACAATAATCAAGAGGTTCTTGATACGGTTATTCAAGCGTATAAGATATCTGAAGATAAGCGTGTTATGCTGCCTGTGATGGTCTGTTTTGACGGCTTTGAGATTTCACATACATCTGAGAATGTTAAGGTGCCTG
>CALJAQ010000118.1 GCA_938029515.1 uncultured Nitrososphaerales archaeon | reverse complement strand
CTCGGACAACTTCGTGACCCTTATCATCATAGCCTATAGCATCTTTCTCTGTAACTTTAAACTTCGAGAAAAGCTTATCAGTGCTTACATTTAGGAGCAGCACCCCTTTAACCTCAGGCTCCTCCCCACTCCTTACCCTCCTGTATGTTTCAACCGCCTTCTCAACGTTAGGCCCGAACATCTGTTGAAGAAACTTGATGTTGCCGACGTGAATAGGTGGGATATAGTAGACATTAGGCTCTAAGCCGAACTGTGGGTAGAGCGGTAGGGCGATCTTCTTTATGTGGACGAGGAAGTCTATCGGGTTGTCTGGGTCAGCCTTATCAGGCGTGTTTATGAAGCCTACCATACGTATCTTGCCAATACAATTCCGCATACACCTAGGCCACTCACCCCTCTCTATGGCAGGGTAGCAGAAGACACACTTCTCAGAGATGCGTGTAACATGGTTGTACATAGCCTTCTTATATGGGCAGGCTCTGACACACTCCCTGTAGCCCCTGCATCTCTGCTGATCTATCAGCACTATCCCATCTTCGGGGCGCTTGTAAATAGCTAGTCTTGGGCAAGAAGCGAGGCAGGCTGGGTAGGTGCAGTGCATACATATTCGAGCTAGATAAAAGCTCCATATCTGGTGAGGCAGCTGGAGGTAGAATTTTGACTCATCAACTACATCTGAAGTTTCATCTTCACCTATGTTAGGCGAAGCCCAGTCTAAGTCTGGCGGTATGTAGCCTAGAACACGCTCAGTTAGAGGCGCTTCGAAGATCGTCTTACCTTTATATACACCATTCTCCCATCGCTGAGGACCAAGCATCTCAAGCAGTTTTATGTCCCAAGCTAGGGGGTAGGAGCCCCAAGGCTTTGTTTCCACATTATTCCACCACATATACTCTTGACCTCTACCTGAGGTCCATGTTGTCTTACACGCTAATGTGCAGCTTTGGCAAGCTATACACTTATTTATATCAAAGACCGCTGAAATCTGCCTCCTCGGTCTGCTCTCAGGGTACCAATACTCCATTTCCCTCCCTATCTGCCAGTTATACACTTTAGGCAAACTTATACACCTACTGTAATGTAGCCTCCATTCAAATACTTCTTAACAGCGTCTTTCTCATATGTCGGTCTGTAGCCTACAGCCGCTGGATACCATAGTCCTTTACCGTCAAACCCACCTTCCTCAGCCTTGGTTATCTTTACGAAGGATTCTTTAGGCGCACCTACTACGGTGTGTACATCGACTGCATAGCCTCTGCTTAACGTCTGACCAAAGGGATCCTTTCTGGCTAAGCTATCAGTCATAAGTGTGGGTTTAAGCCAAGCCCTTGTGACAGATTGATGTGAACCGTATCTGTATCCTGCTTGATAGTTTGTGCGGGGGTTCTTGGCGAGCTTATCCAACCTCGTCTCATGCCCTTCAACACTACCGTGTGTCGCCATATAGAAGTGGAACCACGCCCTTGCCGTTCCTCTAGGCATATTAGGGTAGTATCTTGCTCTAACAAGCCACCTTGCCACCTTATACTCTCCTCCTTTATCTTTCCAACCTCTAAAAGGCCTGTCAGTCGGATCAGCGTCTACCCATATGTAGTCGCCGTCGTTGACCCCAAGCATTTTAGCATCTAGAGGGTTGATATCAACGTACCCTTCTCCTACCCAAGGTTTACGTACATCGTGCCTATAGAAGTCTCCAAACGGTCCAAAGAAGACTACTTCTGTGTCTGTGCTAGCGCCCATAGTGTGGCAAGCATGCCTATACTTTGGGGTGTAGAGTATATGTGTGTATCCCTGCGCCAAGAGTGGATGCTTTGTGTTCTTCAAGTCAACCCAAGCTCTAATAACATTACGCACCTGCCTAGTCTCTACAGTTAAATCACTTGAGTCAAGCCCGTAGTCCTTTGGCTGCTTCGGTTTAAGAAACGGTAATGGGGTTGAAACTATCACATTTGGCTCGTAGAAGGTTGAATCTGGTGGCTCACGCCAGACAGGCAGATTTTCTCCGTATTCGATGAACTCGTCTTCTTCACGGTAGAACTCAAGCCTACCAGTCTTAGTGTACCAAGGTTTACTCTCGTTTATCTGCTCCCAGCCTGTTATCCTGGGTGTCGTGCGGGTTGTGAAGTAGAATGGTACACCCTTTCTGCAAGATTCCTCTAAATCCTTAAAGTTGTATCCTTTAGCCGCGTTGCTTGCATCTAACACCCTCTGTATGTAATGGTCAACCCTACCCTCGTACACAAACCTCCAATACTCCCTGAATCTTTCGTCGCCTGTGATTTCTGCTAGCTTCGCAGCCACACCAGCGTAGCATTCGATGTCATCCTTTGTATCAAACGTTCTTGGGAGAGGTGTTCGTGGAGCAGCCTGTAGGAATGGGTTTGTGCAGGATCCGTAAATATCTGGTAGCTTCCTCTCACACCAAGCGTCTACAGCGAAAACTATGTCAGCGTATTCACAAGTAGCTGTCCAAAACCATTCGTTAACAATCAACATCTCGACTTTAGGTAGAGTGTTGAATATTACGTCATAAGCCCATTTGGTGTTGCCTAGTATAGAGTTTGTATTATTCACCCATATGGCTTTGGTTGGTGTCGGGGTATGGGTCTTACCTGTGAAAACCTTGTCTCCAACACGTAGAGGTCTATCACCGTAGTTAAAGTAGTGGGCTGACTCATACTTCAGATATAATTTGGTCTTTACAGGCTTCGAAGGGTCAACTTCTATGTTAAACGGATCTTCCGCGATGTATTGAATCACCCCATTAAGCAGTTCAATTCTATAGTTTCCAGCGTAGCTCCCAACAGTTCCACCAAACCCTCCTACATTTGAAGTCAACGCTGCTACTAGAAATATGGCCCTATCTTTAAGGTCAGAATGGTAGTAGTGGTTCGGTCCCATGCCTGTGACAAAGAGTGTGCTACCCTTGTTTGCAGCCACCGTTCTGGCAAGGTTTATGATAGCTTCTTTAGGTGCCCAAGTGATCTCAGATGTAGTTTCAGGGTCAAAGTTGTTGAATAGATACTCTTTAATCAACTCGAAGACCGGTCTAGCCTTAACTCTACGTCCATCTAATAGCTGAATCTCATACTCTCCTTCAAGTGATGGATCTATATTAAGATCCTTGAATAGTTTGCCTACTTGGTCTCTTGTTATAGGAGTGGGCTTATTACTGAATCTATCCCAGATTAAGTAATCACCACACTCAACCCTTAACCATTCTGGCATTAGTTGACTGTCTTGCTGTGTTAGCGGAGGAGGCGCATCACCAGCCTCCAAGACTCTTGTGAAGTTTTTAAGCCTGCTCTGCTTATACTCTGGGATCACATCAGCTGCTCTAAGCAGCTTAAGATTATCCATCCTCACCAATAGTGGTAGGTCTGTAAACTGCTTCACATACTCTTCGTCAAAGAGCCGCTCACTGATTATAACCTGCGCTAAACCTAGGGCTAAAGCTGCGTCTGTACCTGGGCGTATAATGATAACTTCATCAGCCTTGTTGCTGGTTGACTGGTATTCTGTAGCTATCGTTATCACTTTAGCGCCGTGGAGCCTAGCTTCTGTGAGCCAATGTGCGTCAGCCATCTTTGTTGCAATCCAATTCATACCCCAGCACGTGATCACCTTCGCATTCTCTGCTGTAAAGAGGTCGAAATCTAAGGTCTTTACGCCGGTAACCATAGGGTGCCCTGGGGGTAGGTCTGTGTGCCAAGCGTAGTTATCCC
>CALJAQ010000117.1 GCA_938029515.1 uncultured Nitrososphaerales archaeon | reverse complement strand
TGATAGATGCCAGAAGAGGGCCGGCTCCACCATACGCCAAAAGAGTGTAATCAGCTGGATCACGACCTTCCTCTACCGTAATAGCCCTTATTGCGCCTATGCTGTTTGTTACAGCGACCTTGAAGACTCCTGCAGCCGCTTCAGTCAAGCCTAAGCCAAGAGGCTCGGCTATCTGCTCACACACACCTTTAAAAGATAGTTCAGGCTGGAGAAGCAGATCTCCAGATAGAAACCCCGCTGGATCAATATATCCGAGGCATATCGCAGCATCAGTAATTGTAGGTTTAAGACCACCCTTACCGTAACACATAGGCCCTGGTTCAGCACCAGCGCTCTCAGGGCCGACTTTAAGCAACCCATACTGCACAGATGCAACCGATCCTCCACCAGCACCTATAGAGCGGATATCATACATAGTGAGCAGGATTGGGTGATGCTCTATCGAAGACTGATGTACGGTTCCAGCTACCCCATCATCCACCACACATACATCTAGGCTTGTACCGCCAATATCCATCGTTATCAACCTACTTAAGCCGAAGGCTTTAGCGTAGTATGTTGCGCCTATAATCCCTCCGGCAGGCCCGGATTGAACTGTTGAAAGAGGAGTTTTAGCTGCGGCCTCGTCTGTCATGACGCCGCCATCTGAGCGCATAATCAGAAGCCTGCCTCTGAAGCCTCTTTCGGTTAGAGCCTGTTTAAGCCTAAGAAGGTATCTTGAGATGATTGGCTTTATGTAGGCATCAAGCACGGTAGTGCACATACGCTCATACTCCCTATACTCCTTAACTACTTCGTAAGATGGTGAAACTGTCATATGCGGATACATTTCAGAAACTATTTTCGACGCCTCTTCCTCGTGTATATGGTTCTTGTATGAGTGGAGAAAGCAGATAGCTATAGATTCAACACCCCGCTTCTTAACTAGATAATTTACACCATCCTTCAACGCCTCTAAATCTAGAGGCTTCACTTCTTCACCTCTGTAGTTTATCCGGCAAGGCACGCCAACTATGTCCCTCCTCTTTATAAAGCTGAGGCGCTTGTAGTAGTTGAAGTCATATATGTGTTGAGGCGGCACATCTCCTCGACCGATCTCAAATACGTCCCTAAACCCTTCGTTTACAATCAACCCTGTTGCTGCACCTTTACGCTGTATTATCGAATTGATACCTAATGTAGTGCCGTGAATTATCATACGTGTCTGGTCAAGCGGTGTACCGAGTTTTTCAAGCGTGTTGAGAACACCGATCGTAGGGTCTGTGGGTGTAGTTGGGGCTTTGGCTATCCTGAAGTGTAGGGTCTCCTCATCTAACTCAACAGCGTCAACAAATGTGCCACCTGTATCTATACCTATCCTAAACCTGCCTACTTCTGAGCTCATCTTTTATCACTTTACCACCCTTCATAACAAACACGATACTTCTAAGCGCCTTCACGTCGTCTAACGGGTTCTTAAGCACAGCGATTAAATCTGCATAAAACCCCTCCTTGATTAGACCCACCCTATCAGATATTCTGCAGAGGCGTGCTGCATTTAACGTTGCAGCCCTAAGGGCTTCAAGCCTACTTAAGCCAGCTTCGACAAGAAACTCAATCTCCTTAACCGTAGCGTTCACACCAGCGTTAAAGTCGCCTGGAGGAAGGTCTGTGCCATTCACTATAGTGACGCCTTCACTTACTGCCGTCTTTAAGCTCTCTGTATGCCTATCTGCGGCTGAAAGGGCTTTCTCTATGACTTCTTCATTAAACTTGTTCGCCCTCATCCATTCAGGTGAACGAGTTACACTAAGTGTAGGCACAAGGTACCCTTTGACACTCTTTATGGCTTTAGCAGCTTCACGGTTAAGGATGTATCCGTGTTCAAAACAAGTTACGCCGGCCGACGCAGCGGTAATTATGGAGTTTGAGCCTCCTGCGTGTGCAGCAACATAAGTTCCCTTAGATTTAGCCGCGTAAACAACAGCCTGCATCTCCTCTTTAGTCATCTGAGGTTCATCAAATTCTTCTTTTGGCTTGGCGAGTCCTCCACTGATAAAGATCTTAAGGTGGTCAGCGCCGTGCGCCAACTCTGCCCTAGCAGCCTTCAGAAACTCATATGGTCCGTCTGCCTCAATCTGCCCGAAGCCTGCTCCATGCCCTCCTGTGGAGCCCAAACCTTTCCCACCGGCCACTATTCTAGGCCCCTCTACCCAACCTTCGTTGACCATCTTCTTCAAAGCTATATCAACCCTATGCACCTCACCTACTGTGCGGAGTGTGGTTACACCGGAGCGAAGAGCGTCGAGAGCGCGCCTGTAGCATCTGAGCACCGTTATCGCCGGATCTTCATTCGGGTTCATCTTCTCAAAAGGAAATTCGATAGATAGGTTGTTGTGCACGTTAATCAACCCAGGAAGCACAAAGCAGCCTTGTAGATCAACTACCTCCCCTTCAACCCTTACGCTCTTCTCCACAACCTCTCCTATCAGCTGATCTTTGATGACGATCCTCACCCCCTCTGCTACAACACCTTCCTCAACATCGACTATGTTGCAATTATCTAAAATAGTAGCCAAGGTTAAATTAAATGGTCCATACGCCATATAAAAGGGTAATGAGTAGATTCTTCAATACTGTTTGGCTAAATCCTGTCAATAAAGTGAAAGTAGCACAGCAACCGCCAGCAAAATTGTAGAAGCCAAAACGATGGTTGATAACTTAAGCATCATAGGTCAACCTGCAAAAAGAGCGCCTGCTCACAGACCATATGCAGCAAAACAAGCAGCCCATAGGTGGTGCTACCACGCTTAGAACCATAGCTCGCTAACACAAGCTTTACAGCCAAAGTCGCTGTGTATAGGATGCTAGACCGAAGACCAAGGCTGAGGATGCATCAAGAAGTGTGAATCGCATTTAAAAGTATGATGAAAGATACAAACCTAACCGCATAGGTGCTGTTAAAGATGTTGATGCACCACCTATCAGCCCAAATAATACAAGTGCTTGTTTGTTTAATGGTCCTATAAGGCTAATGCTGCTGAATTTAAAGTTAGATTCGGTGTAGACTACCAAACGCGTCGTTATTAGAAAGTTGGTGAAGCAGCATACAGAATAGGGTGCAGATGAAATTTACACCACCTTCTTAAGACAATTAACTTTTAACCGCATCCATCAACTACTAGAGTGCGTAATTTGAACATAACACCATATAACACGCTTTGCCAACAGAGGCTACTGCAAGCAAGCAGATTACATCTATACTCATACTCGAAAATACTAGCCCAATCTCCAACCAAAGCAGAGGTTAACGCCGCTAACGCTAGTGGCGTAATCAACTGACCTAGTGAAAACCGATTGGGAAGATATCTAGAGCTAACCAGCTTCCCAAAGCAAGCCTCAAAATTATAGAGAGAGTGACAACCAAGAAAGACCACTCCAAAGCTAGCAGTATATGATGTAGAGGCAAAGCATATTCGCCGAAACGCCCCAAACCACCCCTTGATAAAGCTACACCACTTAAACGATTCGGCTTCTTAGGATCATATTCATCTGTGAACCAGCAAAGACATTACATAAGCCTACAGCAACAAGGTGAAGCATAAGAAGCGGCTCTACACGCCTCAAATCCATCTTCTAAAATCGAGAGAAGTGCAACATATCTTCACGAGCCCAAGAAACAATAAGTGTAACAAGAGAAGCTACCACAACCCTATAAATTAATCACATAAAGAAGTTGTGTCCCAAAAGTCATTCCCTGTAGAGTTGGTAGACTAGGTCTTTGATGGCTATGTCGATATTGTAGATGATGACCTTTATGAAGAGCTCTATTCTTTGAGTGATCCATCTTAGG
>CALJAQ010000116.1 GCA_938029515.1 uncultured Nitrososphaerales archaeon | reverse complement strand
CTAGAAGAGCAAACTTCTGATATAAAACTAATTTGCGCCTGCGGCTCACACCCTCCCCCTGAACGTGAGTACTACAAGAGCTTATTAGGAGAAAAAGTTTACGAGAAGTATAAAGACTTCATCTTCTCATCTTCAACTAAGAGCAACCAGTCAATATATATGCCAGTCGGTAGGACAACGAGAGGTGTAGAGGTTGAGGTGAACAAAGAGCTCCTAGATAGAGACACAGTAATTACAACCTCAAACGTGCAGCCACACTTCTTCGCAGGCTACAGCGGCGGGGCCAAAGCTATACTACCTGGATGCTCAAGCCTCAAGACAATAGTAGCAAACCACTCTTTAGCGATAGGCAACCCAAGTGCAAAGGAGCTGATACTAGAAGGGAACCCGCTTAGAGAAGATATAGAGGAGACTGCTGTGCTGTTAGCTAAAAAGGTGTCTAAATACTATATTCTGGACTTCGTGCTCAACCCGGATGATAAGCCTGTGGCAGCAGCTTACGGAGACCCATTAAAAGCGCACCGCCATCTGGTTAAAGAATATGCAAGTAAACTCTATGTAGTTAAAGCTAAGCCATCTAAACTCGTTATTTCAGTAGCAGACTGGCCTACAGGTAGAAACCTTATGCAAGCATTTAAAGCTGCATGGTATGCTTCTAACTTGATTGATGAGCGAGGAGAGATAAAGCCGGTTGTGATTCTACTTGCCGCGTTAGTAGATGGTGTAGGCAACCCCAGTTTTAAAGATGAGATAACCAGGTATGCTGGCTGGTCTCCAGAGAAGGTATTTGAAGATCTGAAGAGGAGAGCCAAAGAAGGCACACTAACTGAAACTTCACAAGGACCAAATAGGCTCGCGATAGATAAGCTAAAGTTTACACTAAAAGTCGTCTCTCCTTCAGCACCTAAAGAAGTGCTATCGACTTTAAATGAGGCTGGTTACGAATGTTATCACTCCCTCTCTGAAGCTTTGGCTGACATCCGGTTTAAAGTAGACGAAGTAACCGCGGCTCTACTGCCACATGGTTCGCTAACCGTACCACTACCTATGGTGAACTATTGACCGCTCTGAACTACTTCTCTGGGCCAGTATACTTCTGTGTAATCTCCCTAACAACACCAGCAGCTATAGTAGTGCCCATATCTCTGAGTGCAAACCTACCAAGCTCAGGAAACTCTTTGAACGTCTCTATGCAAAGAGGTCTAAGCGGGGCTATCTTAACCAGAGCGGAGTCACCCGTCTTAATAGACTTAGGCTTCTCTTCAACTGGCTGACCAGTCCTAGGGTCTATCCTCGCTACTATTTCTTTTATAGTCGCCGCTACCTGTGCTGTATGCGCGTGAAGCACTGGAGTGTACCCAGCAGCTATAGCTGTTGGATGGTAGACTACTATGATTTGAGCTAAGAACTCTTTGGCTACTGAAGGTGGGTTATCAGGCTTCCCTACAACATCGCCACGCTTGATATCCCTTTTGTCTACCCCCCTGATGTTGAAACCTATATTATCTCCAGCCACCGCTTCGTTCAAAGGCGTATGGTGGGTTTCTATAGACTTAACTTCAGCAATTAAACCAGAGGGCATAATAATAACCTTATCACCAGCCTTCATACGCCCAGTCTCAACCCTACCCACAGGCACTGTACCAACGCCGGTAATCGAGTAGACATCTTGAATCGGAATTCTAAGCGGCTTATCTACAGGCTTCTCAGGAACAGCAAGTTGGTCAAGAGCTTCAAACAGAGTAGGACCAGTATACCAAGGCATTTTATCAGAACGCTTCACCAGATTCTCACCAGTCCAGCCTGAGCCGGGTATAAACGGTATCTTCTTGATATCGTAGCCCACGCTTTTAAGTAGGTTCTCTGTTACAGCTTTGATTTCATCATACCTTTCTTTACTATAGTTCACTAATGGGTCATCGAACTTGCTGAAGAAGACTATAATCTGGTTTACACCGAGTGTGCGGAGTAGAAAAGCATGCTCTCTGGTCTGCCCACCTGGGCCTGTGCCTACTTCAAATTCGCCTTTCTTTGCTGATACGACTAGTACTGAAGCGTCTGCTTCGCTTGCGCCTGTTATCATGTTCTTTATAAAGTCTCTATGCCCTGGCGCATCTATTAACGTGAAGAAGTATTTTTCCGTCTCAAATTTTTGGAAGGCTAAGTCTATTGTTACGCCCCTCTCACGTTCATCTTTTAGGCTGTCAAGAACCCAAGCGTATTTGAATGTGTCGCCTGCGCCCGTCTTCTCGGATTCCTTAGCGTATTCTTCGATAACCCTCTGATCCACTACTCCTAAGTCAAATAGGAAGTGGCCCATAGCGGTCGATTTACCGTGGTCTACGTGGCCTGTTACTACAAGGTTCAAATGCGGCTTCTCAGGCATTTACGGTACACCTTTGCATCCAATTGGCAGTAAACTTGATTATTTAAGGGTTAAGGCTGGAAGACTCATATAGTAGGCTCTGGTATAATATCAGGCTATGAGTAGTGTTAAGGTTATATATGTGGGTCGTCTGATAGATGGTAAGTCTACCCCTATCAATAATGCTGTGATAGTGTTTGAAGGCGAGAGGATTAAGGCTGTAGGTCGAGAGAATGAGGTAAGTGTGCCTAATAAAGCTGACGTGGTGGATGCTTCAAGATATACAGCAATACCTGGGTTAATAGATGCTCATCTCCATCTTGGTTCAAATGGCGAGCCAGATCTTTTGAAGACTTTGGTCAAAACCCACCAGACCTTATAACATTAAAATCTCTGTTAAATGCTCAAGCTTTGCTTCAAGCTGGCTTCACAACTGTAAGGGACTGTGGTGAGCATAACTTTTTTGCTATATCTTTGAAGATGGCGATAGAGCAAGGCTACTTTCAAGGCCCTACTGTTTTAGCCTGCGGAAAGATGCTTTCGCAGACTGGTGGGCACGGAGACTTCGGGCTATTTAACTTCGGCGTATGTGATGGTGTTGATGAGGTCAGGAAAGCCGCTAGAGAAAATTTGAGAGCTGGCGCTGACTTCATCAAAGTTTGTGCTAGCGGTGGGGGTGGTTCGCCTTACGATAAAATGACTGATACACAGTTTACTGTGGATGAGATAAAAGCTGCAGTTGAAGAAGCTGAAGCTAGGGGTAAGTGGGTTGCGGCGCACGCTATGGCTACACAAGGTATTAAGAACGCTTTGCTTGCTGGTGTACATACAATTGAGCATGGATGTTATCTGGATGACGAAGGATGTAGATTGATGAAGGAGCGTGGTGCTATATTTGTCCCAACTCTAACTGCAGCTTATCAGATAGTAAAGCATGGTGTCAAAGGAGGTATACCTGAGTGGTCTGTAAAGAAGACGGAGGAGGTTATAGACGTTCACGTTGAAAGTGTAAAGAAGGCTCACAGAGAGGCTGTTAAAATAGCGGCGGGAAGCGATGCTGGCACACCTTTTAATATGCATGGAAAGAACACGCTTGAGCTAGAGTTACTAGTTGAGCGCTGTGGCTTTACAGCTTGGGAAGCCCTTAGGGCTGCTACCGTAGTAGCTGCTGAAGCAGTTGGATTAAGTGATCAAGTAGGCACTATTGAGGTTGGTAAATATGCGGACATCGTTATCGTTGATGGTAATCCTCTTGATGATATCAAGATGCTTCAGGATAATTCTAAGATAAAGTTAGTGATACGGCATGGCTTCAAAGTAAGATCTATAGAGTAGCGTTTAGCCGCTCCCTTTCTACCTTGAAGCCATAGCTATGCGTTCCTGCTCATTCTTCTTCTTTATAGCGTAGCTGTTAGGATCGTTATTCGCCGCTAAAATTATCTCTTCAGCAAGCACTTCCTCTACGCTTCTGGGTGAGGAGAAGCAGGCTTCTCTTACCCCTTCTGATATGAATCTAAGCGCTAAATCTACTCTCCTTAATGGAGATACGTCTACAGAGACGTGGTATACTACGCCCCCGTAGGCTATTCTTGTGGTGTCTTCGTTGGGTGAAGCGTTTTCGATGGCTTTCACAACCACTGCTACTGGATTCTGACCCGTCCTTAAATGTATTATGTCTAGTGTGCTCTTGACTATGTTGATTGCCTTCATCTTCTTGCCACCCATTCTCCCGGTGTTTTTAGCATATCTTCTTCCGAAGTGCGTCATAGAGTTGACCAGCCGCTCTATTATGTTGACTTCAGCTTTACCAAACTTCTTATGCTCATGCCTACCCATAGAGGTAGGTATAAGCATAGGTTTTAGGGATATAACCCTCTTAAGCCCCGGATCTGAAACCACTACTTCAGATAGATCCCACTTGTTAAAGAGCTTAATATTCTTATGAGGCTCTTCTTGTACGGCTCGAGCTGATTTTTCTGTGACCATTTTATCACACCAAAACCTACCTTCTAGGCTTCTCCTTTCTTCCATAAACAAGTTCATTAAGAGAAACGTTGTTGACTTTGAAAACCATCCACCTTACGCCAGGTATATCTCCCATTGAGCGCCCCATTGAGCCTCCTATACCTTGCACGTGAACTTCGTCGTGTTCATCGACGTAGTTCAGCGCGCCGTCTCCAGGGAGGAAGGCTGTGATCTGTTTGCCGTTCTTGATGAGTTGGATTCTTACACATTTTCTGATTGCTGAGTTGGGTTGTTTTGACTCTATTCCGATCTTCTCTAGCACTCTACCTCTAGCTTGAGGTGCGCCTTCTAGCGGATCTGCTTTTTGGTCCAGCATCAGCATTCTTCTTTTATAGTATTTGTCGGACCAGCGTAGCCTCTGCCTCTTCTCCTTCAAGCTTCTTCCTGCGTATTCTCCTTTGGGTGACTTCATGTGCGTCGAGGAGGCTTTGTGCTGCCCAGTTATAAAAATTTGTGCTTAGGTTGTGGGCTCTAACTTAAGGGGTTTGAGTCCTTTGTCGGATTGATTTAGCTAGGGTCTGTATGAGGTGAGGGTTGCTTTCATTATGATGTAGCTTGTCTGGATTCATCATACGTGAAAGGGCCTCTTTATTGTTGCCGTAGCTTGATTAGT
>CALJAQ010000115.1 GCA_938029515.1 uncultured Nitrososphaerales archaeon | reverse complement strand
GTCTTCAAATATATGCCGTAGGCCAGCGCAACGACTGTTAACGCTGCCGCTACGTAGAGTGTTAAAGCCAACCACTCAGGTATGAAGATGAAATCTTCTCTAAACGGAGCCTCTAATTCAACCACACTCCACTCTACGCCTTAAAAGACGCTAATAGGATTTAGGTAGTCTTAGCACGTTAGCGGCGACGAAGTTAAGTGTCATCTCTTCTGGGATAGGCCCTGAGCGAAGCAGCCTCGCATCCCTCCAATACCGCTCAACATCATTATCCCTAGCGTAAGCCATACCGCCATATGTCTGCATAGCCCTATCCGCAGCGAGGTTAGCAGCTCTGGCAGCCAGAAACGCAGCTGCGTTAGCTTCAAATGCCGCAATCTTATTCTTATCTAGAAGCCAAGCTGCCTTCTGCACCATAAGCCAACTACTCTCCAAGAGCATCTTAGCTTCAGCTAATGGGAACTGTATCCCCTGATTCTGACCTATAGGCCTCCCGAATACTATGCGCTCATTGGCGTATCTGACAGCCTTATTCAACGCCAACTCTCCAATACCTACACTCATCGCCGCAGTTAACACCCTCTCTAAGTTGAAGATCGATGTTAAGACCTCCCATCCGTTATCCTGCTGACCCAGAAGGTTCTCCTCAGGCACCCTAAGATCCTCGAAGAAGACTTCGTTGGAGCTGTTAGTCCTCATCACTACATCTTCAATACGCACGATTCTCGGCCGCTGCTTCTTCAACTCAACTAGAAAGACGCTTAACCCCTGCGTTCGACGCTTCACCTTATCTATTGGGGTGGTTCTGGTGAGTAGAATCATGAGGTCAGCTAAGTGTGCTAACGTTATCCAAACCTTCTGCCCGTTAACAACATATTCACCATTCTGCTTTACCGCTGACGTAGTTATGCTAAGTGTATCAACACCAGCATTAGGCTCAGTTACAGCTATGCAGCAGACAAGTTTACCCTTAGCCAAATCGGGTAAAAACTTCTCCTTAGCCTCTTTACTGCCATAGTAGGTTAGAGCCTTAGCAGCAAGGTAAGGTGAAAGTAGTATATTCGCAGATGAGCCGCCGCTCCTAGAGGCCTCGTGCATCACTATAGAACACTCTACGTGTCCTAAACCGGCGCCACCATATTCAGTAGGCACATTCACACCGAACCACCCGTTCTCAGCAAGCCTTCTCCAAAGCTCCTGCGGGAACTCAGCCTTCTGATCGATCTCCCTCCAGTAGCTCTCTGGTATCTGCTTCACCAAATCTGACACAGATTTACGTATAAGCTGATGTTCTTCTGACTCCTCGAAATCCAACCCCCATCAAGCCGGTTTTAAGCTAAAGCGGTATTTACATTTATCGTTAAGATTAATTGGGCTTGTCAAGAATAATGAGTTCAAGCTTAGACAAAAATGGACTAAATTCTATCTCAAGTTTGCATCAGTGAATTTTGTCTACTTTCGTTCACCTCATCTTTAGCCCTTTATTGTGAATGAGAGGCATTTAAACTGTTTTAATCGATGCGTTTAGCATCTGATAGGCACCACGTCTTCACATCTGTAGCCCTGACCAACGGAAGCCCAGCTTAAATATACGAGCCTCTATTTAAGATGTGGTGTGGCTAAATCAGAGGGGCTTCGCTGGCTGGATAAGGCTAGGGAGCATCTGCAACTTGCTAAACTAGCTTTAGATAATGGTATATACTCACTGAGCTGCTTCCATTCACAGCAGGCTGCTGAGCAGGCGCTCAAAAGCGTGTTGATCACGTTCGCTGGTGTACATCTTTTAACCCACTCAATCGTTAAACTCGCCGCTGAAGCATCTTTGTTAAAGAACCTAACGCTACCAAATAAAGAGAGGCTTGAGGAGCTTGAAGACCATTATCTTCAAGCCCCCTACCCGAATGCGAGGATGAGCAGATACAGCTTCGAAGAAGCTGAGCGAGCATATATGACCGCGGAAGTAGTGGTCTATGAGTGTAGTAAGGTTCTTACTTAGAATCGAGGAAGCTTCGAAGCGGGTATATGAAGAGCTGCTAGCTTCCCTCAAAGAGCAGAAGGTTACAGCGATGCTATTCGGCTCTAGGGCTTCAGGCAAACACACACTTCTGAGCGACTACGATCTATTGGTCGTATATGAAGAAGAGCCTATCAAATCTAAAGGGCTCACAGTAAACGTCTTCAACGTAAAAAGAAGTGAATTAACCGATAGGCTAAACTCACCTATATTGATAAGCGCGCTGCTTGAAGGTAAGATCGTTATAGACAACCTAAACCTAAGCCAGAAGCTGATTGAACTGAAAGAGGATTTGAAGAGAAGAGGTGCAAGATTAGAAAGCGATAAGATAATCCTACCAAGATCTGAGCAGCAACCGCCGACGCGGCAACAGAGTTAGGCAGGAAGAAGAATGGTTTTCAGAACACCCTTAAAGAATCGGGGTTCTCTGCCTCTCTAAAAGCTCTCTTATCCGACGCAGCTCAACAAGCATATCTCCGCTAACAGTAGATGTGAAGAGAGGCCTACCTCTAACCGCTGATAACACCTTCTCCCTAACCTCAGCGTAGTTCGGAATGTGTATAAGTGACGCCTCAGCCCTCCTACTTCCTGGACCGGCGGTGCCGCCTGCAACACCTGTGTATCCAGCTGTATGGCCGTCAACCGTAGCTATACCAAGCCTCCTCGATATGGGTCCTTGAACAATATCCACAGACATTATCCTCGCATACGGCACTGTGCTCTTAAACCTCCACCACACACCCCTTTCAACCACCACTTCGTCACCCGTAAGCCTGAAGTTTATCGAGCTATAGTAGCGGGAAGACCAGTAGAGTATAAAGCAGAGCGCAGCTATGATAGGCGCAAAGAAGGCTAAAACTGAAACGTAAAGATAGGTCGGCTCAAACAAATAGACCAGCCAACTCGTTATAACACCGCAGACCGCAATAGGCACCGCTACCAGAGCAAAGTAGATACGGTAAAGTAGAACCATATTGGGATGAGGCTTAAACATCTCCTCCAAAACAGCCCCTCTATGGCCGCCATCAACTATATAAAACTAACTGCTTCACACATCTTAACCCTTCTACGTTAATCAAATAAAGCAGCTATATAGAAGGGTAGTGTGTGCGTAGGAGATGGATATACTCGTCTGCTTTAAGCAAGTGGTGGAGGAGACTGAGATAAGGGTTGATCGAGAGGGAGGCAAGCTCATATTCGAGGGTGTACCTACTAAGATAAGCGACGACGACAAGAACGCTATAGAGGAAGCGGTGAAAATTAAGCAGAAGGTTGGAGGCACGGTAACAGGTTTAACCTTAGGTTCAACCGAGTCGAGAAAGCAGGTTAGAGAGGCGCTAGCTATGGGTTGTGACAGAGCCTACCTCATCCTAGACAGCGAGAGTAAGAGCCAAGACACATATAGGACGGCTAAGATACTTGCCGAGGCGGTTAAGAGGATAGGGAGGTTTGACTTAATCTTATGCGGCTCAGCGTCCACAGATAACCTAGCTGGGCAGGTCGGGCCTATGCTGGCTGAGATCTTAGGTTTACCTCAGCTTACGTATGTGAGGAAGATTGAAGTAGGTGATGGAAGGGTTAGGGTGGAACGGTCTTTAGAAGAGGAGAGTGAGGTATGTGAAGCTGCTTGCCCTGTTCTGATAACGGTTACCAGAGAGATCAATGAGCCGAAGGTTCCCACTTTGATGCAGGTGATGGCTGCTGGTAAAAAGCCTCTAGTGGAATGGTCGATGAAAGATGTGTTAGCTGAAGTGCCTACAACATTAGAAGCCGTTAAGATGGAGATACCTAGAATTGCCAGAAAGAGGATTATATTTAAGGAGAAGCCTGCTGAATCAGTGCAGAAGCTTGTTGAGGCCGTGAAGAAGGAGGGGGTAATCTAAAAGAAGGTGAATACGGTATGGTTGTGAACAAGCTTATAATAGCATATTCAGATGAACCTACATTAGCGTTAGAAGCTCTCTCAGCGGCGAGGAGCATAGCATCAAAAGCATCCCTTAAAGTAGGTGCTGTATCAATTAAACCGGATCCAGAATGGGTTAAAGAACTTGCTGCACATGGGGCAGATGCGATATATCAAGTCGAAGATGGTGTGCAAGACGTAAAGAGTGTTGATGCGCAGCTAGACATGTTACTGGCTGTTGCTGAGCAGACCAAACCCGAAGCAGTGTTTATAGGAGGCTCTAGGCGCGGACGTGAACTCGCCCCAAGGCTATCAGCCAGACTAGGCTCAGCCTGCGCTGCAGACTGTATATCATTTGATGTCGACGACTCGGGTAGAATTCTTTCCACAAGGATGGTTTACGGTGGGGCGTCAAACATAGTCTTAGCTGCGAAGGTGAAGCCTCTTGTAGCAAGCATCAGGCCGAAGACCTTTGAGAAGCCTCAGCGCGATGATTCTAGGAAGGCTGAGGTTATATCGGTAAAAGCTAAGATAGGTGAACCTAAAGTGAGGATCATAAGCATTATCGGCGCTGAAAAGGGTTCGGTAAATCTGAGAAGCAGCCCAGTCATAGTGACTGCTGGTAGGGGGGTTAAGAAGAGGGAGGATCTAGCTATCGTGGAGGAGCTGTCAAACGCTGTAGGCGGGGTATTGGCTGGAACAAGACCTTTGGTTGAAGATTTAAAGTGGCTACCAAAGGAGAGGCAAGTTGGGCTCTCTGGAGAAACTGTAAAACCTAACCTCTACATAGCTGTAGGAGTCTCTGGGCAGATACACCACGTCGTTGGGATGAAGGACTCAAGAATAATCGTAGCTATTAACACAGACGAGAGGGCACCTATCTTTCAGGTTTGCGACTACGGCATAGTAGGCGATCTTTATCAAGTTGTACCAGAGTTAACTAAAGCCTTCAAAACGCTGCTTAATAAATCCTAAATAGTATGGTTCTTTAACCAAC
>CALJAQ010000114.1 GCA_938029515.1 uncultured Nitrososphaerales archaeon | reverse complement strand
TCCTCTATTTCTTTGAGTAGGTCCTGTAGGGTCTTGGATTTTGTATGGTGGGCTGCTAGGGCTACTGCGTATGCTGCCGCCGCGCCTATGGCTGGTGCACCTCTGATCTGCATCTTTTTGATGGCGTCTACAACTTCTTTTGGGTTTGTGCAGGTGATGTAGGTGAGCTTGTTAGGCAGTTTTGTTTGATCTATTAAGATGACCTTCCCATCCTCCCATCTTACGGTTCTTGCGGTATAAAAGCTGAGCAACTCAAGATCTATATTTGCTGGAGGCTAATTAAGATATATCTTCTTACTGATTCGATGATAGTGGTTGGGGAACTACTTAAGTGTATGTTGTGGAGATGGAGGGGTGATGTCAGAGGAGTTAGAGAAGGAGATATCAGCTAGGCTCACCAAGAAGGGTGTCGTGGTAAGTGAGCCTGAGGCGATTGAGGGGCTTGAGGCAAAAGGCTTTGGTGTTAAAGAAGATGGTAAGCTGATTTTGAAGGAGTTCGAGGTATTATATCTGATGTATATAAAGAAGTTGAATGTAGTTAAGAGAGGTAAAAGTATCACGTTTAACGAGATGGTTGACTATGCTCTAAAGAAGGATGCTGACGCTTGGACGCGTTTCATAGTGTATCGAGATCTCAGAAGTAGAGGCTATGTAGTTAAGGATGGATTCGGCTTTGGGGTTGACTTCAGAGTTTACGAACGGGGTGAATTTCCGTCTAAGCCTGCAAAATATCTTGTGTTCAGCCTTAACGAAGGGGGTAAGAAGGAGATTAAGGACTTCTCTAACTCTATAGATAAGATATTAGAGATGGGTAAAGAGCCTATCATAGCGGTAATAGAGCGTAGAGGGGAGGTGATCTACTATAAGGTTTCCAAGATGAGGTTTAGGAGACTTTGACTCTAACTGGATTATTGTCGCTAATACGCCCGATTAACTCGATTATGGTGGGCTTCGCTGTTGTAGTGGGGATGGCCGTCTCAAACTTCTCGAGTATAAGTTTATTGGCTGCAGGATTAGGTTTCCTAACAGGTTTCCTCGTATCTAGCTACGCTATGATTGTGAATGATAAGTATGATATCGAGGTAGATAGAGTGAATAACCCTGACAGGCCGTTGGTGAAAGGTACTGCCTCCGTAAAAGAGGCTGAAGTGTTTGCCATAATACTTCTAACAATTGGGCTCATCTCCTCAGCTGTCTTAGGTTGGCTAACTTTTTTCATCGCTGTAGTCTTTGCCTTAATCGCTTGGCTTTATAATTATAGGGTGAAGAAATATGGTCTGCTTGGCAACGGTTTAGTTTCGGCATCTATAGCCATACCATACATCTATGGTGCAGCAGCTAACGGTGCTTTACAAGAACCTCTGGTCTACTTCTTAGCGTTAACATCCTTTCTAGCTGGCTTGGGGCGTGAAGTTGTGAAGACGATATGTGACGTTAAAGGCGATGAGCTCAGGGGTATTAGGTCTGTTGCAAGGATGTGGGGTGTAAAGGCTGCGGCTAAAATAGGGGCGCTACTTTTCATATTAGCTGTATGCAGCAGCACAATACCTCTTATCCTACGGATTGTAGGAGTAGTGTATGGAGTATTGGTCTCTGCACCTATATGCATCTTCCTAATACTCTCAGCAAAGATTTTAAGAGATTACTCCTCTAAAAACGCGTATAGAGTTAAACGCGCAGCTCTACTAGGCATGCTCTTAGGGCTATTAGCGTTTATCGTAGGAGGCTATTTCAGATGGTGATAGTGTATGTATGCTGAGAAGTTTAGGCCTAAGAACCCCAATATGATGGTGGGCAACGAGGAGAGCAGAATAGGGTTTATTAACTGGCTTAAAAGGTGGAGGAAAGGCTCTAAAGCCGCCCTATTAATAGGGCCTCCGGGCACAGGGAAGACAACACTGGTTTACGCCGCTGCTGAAAGTCTTGGGTATGTTGTCCTGGAGTTTAACGCCAGCGACACGAGAACTAGAGAGAGGCTTTCATCAGCCCTACTCCCATCTACACATAATCTAAGTGTTTTAGGTGAGCAGCTTTTAGTCTTCTTGGATGAGGTTGATGGGCTCTACGCTAGGCAGGATTACGGTGGTTTAGAGTTCATTCAAAGCTTCGTCGAAAAGAGTAATCTACCTGTTGTGTTAGCTGCTAATTTAGAGGATGATGAGAAGGTTAGAAAACTCCTACCTAAGTGTGAAGTATTTCTCTTCAAAAGAGTTCCACCTCGATTGATACACCTTTACCTTAGAAGTCTAATAGAAAGGGAGGGGCTTACGGTTCCCACAGAATTGCTAAACAAGATCGTGGAGCACTCAGGTGGGGATATGAGGGCTGCGCTTAACGGCCTGCAGGCAGCATTAGCGTCGCCAACAAGTGAGGTATTAGAGGTTACACGTGATAAGAGAGTATCTTTAAAAGAATCTTTAAACACGCTCTTCAACTCGGTAGATAGAGAGGAGGTTAAGTTCGCTCTAGAGGCCTGCGATGCTGATATTACAGAGAAGATTCGCGCCATCTACTCCAGCCTAGTTCGGAGTAGGGTTGATACCAAGACGCTACTAAGGGGTCTGCAAGCTCTATCTGCTGCTGACGAGTTGGTAGCCAGAATTAGAAGAACCCAAGAGTGGAGGCAGCTGAGATACTTTAACGCTATGCTTGCATACTCCATCTTCGATGCAACACCTAGGGGGGTTATCCAGTTCAGCCAAGACGCATATCCTTGGAGTATTCAGCTAAGAATATGGAATGATGCACGTATATTACGCTCTATAGGTCGTAAGCTGGGCGGTATGCTGCACACATCTTCTAGAGAGGCTTTGCTTATACACCTACCCTACTTAGCATACCTTTTGAGTCGTCAACGTAAAGAAGAGTCGCAACGTATACTTATGAGGTTTACAGCCGATGAATCTGAGCAGAGGGTCTTGAGCAAAGAGATATCAAGATTCAGCAAATAAGCTGATTAGGTGTGTTATATTGGAGATTCTTTTAGGCGAACCGTTCCGCTTACCTAGAGTAGGTGAAGACGTTTTCAGAAGGCTCGTGCGAGATGTAAGACTCCAGTACGATAAGGAGAAGCGGGTGTTCAGGACAACATCACAGACAGACCTATATCAGCTTGCCACATTACTTTCAGAAGTTCTTAAAGAACCTATAGTCTACACGGTAAAATGCTTTCTATGTGGCTCTGACTCAGGCTGCTTATCCTGTGAATACTTGAACATATGTGATAGGCTACTTGTTTCACAAAACTGCCTATGCAAGAATTGCTTAAATAAAGAAGAATCCTACACACTGTACTGCATGCGGGCTGCTGAAACATCACTTTAACAAACTAATATGTTATATGCTAGCAAAAATTTCTATCCACGTTTTTTAGACGATCTAACAGCTCCAA
>CALJAQ010000113.1 GCA_938029515.1 uncultured Nitrososphaerales archaeon | reverse complement strand
ATGCCTCGAGCATAAACACTGAGACGATAGAGCGCTACCTCTACACAGCCCACTTACCGCATCCAGAACCAGACTTGATCATAAGAACATCTGGAGAAGAGAGGCTTAGCGGTTTTCTTCTTTGGCAGTCAGCGTACAGCGAGTTGGTCTTCTTAGACGCCTTTTGGCCGGAGTTCAGAAAGATAGACCTCATGAGGGCTATAAGAATTTATCAGCAGCGTGAGAGAAGGTTTGGTAAATAATCATTTTAATTAAGGTTAACCTATGAGGGTAAGGTATGTCGAAAGCTGTTCTGGTTGTTGGAGGAGCATTTGGAGACGAGGGAAAAGGGAAGGTAATCTCCTACTTAGCCTTAAAAGATAAGGTGGATTTAGCCGTAAGAGGCGGCGTTGGGCCGAACGCTGGGCACACAGTAGTATACTTGGGTAAGACATATAAGGTTAGGTTGATCCCCAGCGCCTTTACGAACCCGCAGACACGCCTCCTAATAGGGTCAGGCGTGCTTGTGAACCCTCAACTTCTACTTGAGGAGGTTGAGTTGACAGGTGTTAAGGGGAGGATAGGTGTCGATTATCAGACTGGGGTTATAGAGGAAGAGCATATTCAGCGTGATAGAAGAGGGCATCTAAAGGAGAAGATCGGAACAACCGGCACAGGCACAGGCCCAGCTAACGCCGACAGGGTTCTAAGAAAAGGTAGGGTTGCAAGAGAGGTACCCTCCCTACAGGAGTTCTTAACAGATGTAGCTGCTGAAGTAAACAGCGCTCTGGATGCAAGCAAGCGTGTTTTAGTAGAAGGGACTCAAGGAACCTTCCTATCACTTTACCACGGAACCTACCCATATGTGACATCAAAAGACACAACCGCATCAGCAGCCTGCGCAGACGTTGGCATAGGCCCTCTTAAAGTCGGTGAAGTCATCGTTGTGTTAAAGGCGTATCTGACGAGAGTCGGCGAAGGCCCTCTAGAGGGTGAACTACCAGCAGAAGAGGTGGTTAAACTGGGCTGGGGTGAATTTGGCACGGTAACTGGAAGGTTGAGAAGGGCAGCTCCATTTAACTTTAAGCTGGCTAGGAGAGCCTGTCTGCTAAATAGCGCAACGCAGATCGCTCTGACAAAGCTTGATGTGTTATTCAAGGATGATGCAGGTGCCAAGAGTTTTCAAGACCTCTCAGCTGATGCTAAAAAGTTCATCTGGAGAATCGAGGCTGAGACTGGGGTGAAGGTAACACTTATAGGCACAGGCCCTACAGTCGACGATATTGTCGATAGGAGGTGTGAAGCGTAGAATTGGGTGAGTCCAGCGGCTCGCTCACAGTTAAATTGAATGAACTCAAGGATCTAGCTCAGAATCTAGCTGACTTCCTTAAGGAGCGCTTAGGAGTAGATGTTTCTGTGCAAGGAGGTACAATCGTAGTTGCTAAAGGTGGTGACAAAAAGATTAATGCTGGAAGGTTGAAGGTCTACCTAAAGCGGTTTCTGCACACAGAAGGGTTGAGAAGAAAGTATCGAGTCTTAGTTAAGAGCGGCGAATTGAATTTCATAAAGTTAATAGAAGAAGTAGAAAGTTAACTCTTCACACCGGATTCAAGCAGCAGAAGCAGATCTCTCACCCTTCTCACCCTCTCTAACGTTGTGCTGATGCTCTGAGACTCGTTTAAGGCTTTAAACAACATCTTCTTCGCTTTGTCAAGGATTACTTGAGGCTCAGCTCTCAAGACTAGGGGCGGTCTTCTATCTTCGTATTCAACGTTTGCAGCAAGCTTTATCAGCAGAATGGCTAGTTCAACTCTGCTCCTCGCCCTCCAAACCTCTACTTTATATTTCTCTAACGACTTACTTGATTCGATCTGTTCGAGTGTGGTGTAGGCTGATTGAAGTTCAATTCTTGCGCGTGTTAACCTTTCTTCTCTACTGTTATCCAAAGTCAGCGTCTCCTACCTACAGTAATTTGATAAAGCGTTGCGCATCATCACGCATAGATGTGTTATTGAACATAACATAGACCTTAGCCGCGCTCTGCTCTTGCACTATCTTCCTCAGCTCCTTGAGGTCGTCATCACTATACGTGTAGACGTAGGGTCTTGAACCTAGTCCGTGTAGTCTGAAGTATTGTATATTGCCCTCTACAAGCGGCTTTGAGGTGAAGGGGTCTACAACATGTACAGCATTGACTTCTTTTAGGGCTTCTGCTGTATCTTTACTGTCTTTAATCCAGCTTATGTGTCTGAATTCGATGCCTATGTTGACTGTCCTCTTTTTGAAGAAGTTTACAAGCCTCTTTACGTTCTCAGCGGTCTTGTTAAATGATGGGGGGAGGTTGATTACACAGAATGTCGCTTTAAGGAGGGAGTAGATTTGTAGTGTTCTACGCCAGCATTCGAAGTTTTCATCGGTGAGTTGTAGATGCCCATAAAATTCTTGCTTTTCTTTTGGCTTTTGGCCACCTGCTCTCCTCCAAGTTGGGCTTGATATAGGGTGCGTAATGCCTTGAAAAGCTTTCATGGTGAACTCAAACCGCTCAGGGACGCTTCTTCTCCATCTTAAAGCCGTCGTAGGTAGAGGGAGCTTGTAGAATGTGGCTTGAATCTCTATAACATCAAACTTCTCCGCATACTCGGAGAGGGTTAGCCCAGCTAAACCACAGCAACCAACTTTCACGTTCATTACTCTTCTACAGAGGAAGGTAATAAGCTATGTAAAAACCTATTTAACGCCCCCTTAAGAGTTTAAGGGTGATGGGGTTAAAGAAGAAATTAGGTGCACCTATATTCGTGGAGCTTCTTGACATTAAGGAGTTAGGTAGGTTGTGTTGCGCACTTGAACGGGCGCCTATGCTTGTCTTCGCCTTTGAATCTAAAGATGGGGTTAAGTTGGCTGTTCATTTAGACACCTATTTCGGCAACCCTATATTTTACTATGTGAAGTCAGATAAGTTCGGTCACTTCATTGAATACCGTAACTCCGCAGGCTTAGAGGATGTGCGTATATCAAATACTCCATCATTCTTACTGTATGCGCCAATAGTCGCTGTGAAGAAGACGCTTAACGTCTTTGGATCGGTTGATGACGCTAAGTGGGTTAGAAAGATATCCTCGGTAGAAGTAGCTGATCTGATAAGTTTAGCCAAGATTAGCGCATATAGGGTGCTTTTTGAAGAATCACCTCTCCCGATTTTTGGCTTCAGATCTAATGGGGGATGGGTTGCTGGCGTGTTTGCTAGTTTAGATGAGTCTGATGAATCGTCTATCTTCTTCTACTGCCGCTTGGACAGAGAGCCGAGTGGCAGTTTTATAAGATATTCGAATAAGGCGTCTGATGTATCTTTTACAGATAGGGTTGAGGAGCACGGCTACCTCTACCTTAAGGTTATCAGGCTGAAGGAGCCTCATCCTATGGTGTCAAAGCTTTGAGCGGTATGAGCTTTAAAGAGCGTTTGTCTGAGGCTTCTAATTCACATAAAAGTAGGTTGGTGTTGGCCCTTGATTTGAATATGGGTGATCAAATGCTTGATTCAGCGTTAAAAGTTGTACAACTGCTTGGAGATGAATTCGCGGCTGTGAAGATCAACTTCCACTTACTCTTACCCCTAGCCTTAAAAGATATAATGTGTGTAGTTGACGCAGCGCATCAAAAAGGGTTGCAGACGATAGCAGACCTTAAGCTCAACGACGTCTCCTCAACCAACTTAGCTGTGCTTAACGTTTTGCAGAAGGCTGGGTTCGATGCGCTCATAGTTAACCCGATAGTGGGCTACAAAGATGCTTTACAGCCGACTATAGATGAAGCCCATAAAAGGCTGATGGGTGTTATCTTCTTAACATACATGAGCCATAAAGGCGCCTCTGAAGGCTATGGGCTTAGAGTTAAAACAGCGACTAACTTATTAAAACCGCTTTACACATTCTTCGCTGAGAAGGCTTTGAAGTGGGGTGCTGACGGGCTTGTTGTCGGCGCTACTAGACCTAAGATCATAAAGGAGGTAGCTGAGTTAACGGGCAAGATGCTTCCAATATTTTCTCCTGGAGTCGGTGTGCAAGGCGGTTCTGCTTTAAAGGCTCTTAGAGCTGGTGCTACTTATTTGATAGTGGGTCGTTCTATTCTTAACTCACCTAATCTGCTTGCTGAGGCTCAAAGGCTGAGGGAAGAGAGTTGGTTAGGACGCTAAGCTTGATTTATTTGAGTTAAGAATCGATGCGCCTCTTTTAACACATCCTTTGCGTTTTGATATGTAACCTTTGCTAACGCATCGTCTATAGGAAGCCAAATATAGCCTTTATGTTCGAAGGAGAGTTTTACATCCTTACTCTTAGCTTCAGCCAGATAAAATGTTACACTCTTCTTAACTAATTGGTCTCCCCTCTTATAGTAATACTGTATCGTCTTTCTGAAGCTGTTAACGAAGTTCAGATTAGTCAAACCTGTCTCTTCTGAGATTTCTCTTATAGCAGCGTCTAAATCGCTCTCCCCTTTTTCAACATTACCCTTTGGGAAGTCCCAGTGGCCTGCTGGGTAGTGTAGTATGAGGTACTCAAGAAGACTATCAGAACGGTATACGATTATTGCACCAGCAGACCTCTCCTCAAGCAAGGCTCAACACACCATCAAAATATCCACTTATTTAGCTTTTTTAAGCGATGAGCTTCAACATCTTCTCCAACAAACCTATGCAGCCGGCTGCAGCGTATCCTACTGTTTCTCCGCTTCTAAGGTCGATGTCTCCTTGCCTCTGAAGGATCTTATATGCGCCTTTAGCTTCTTTTACTAAGAATAGGGAAGGTAGGCAGTCGTAAACCCTTAGTCTAGGGTATGGTTCTATGAATCCATCTACTTTCCCGATTGCGACATAGGCTGTCTCTAGAGACGCTGTGCCGAGTATCCTAGGGTGTTTTATGCTGTTGATTAAGTTAGCAAGCATCTTTGGGTCGTTTCTATATTCTCCTTTTACCCTTAGGCTTAGCGAGACTACTGCGGTGGCCAGATCGTCTACCTTTGAGGGGTGCGCTTCCCGCCCATCTACTCTGCACCCCTTTCCTTTAGCTGCTGTTATCAGCT
>CALJAQ010000112.1 GCA_938029515.1 uncultured Nitrososphaerales archaeon | reverse complement strand
ATTGACCCACCCAAAGATACCAGCTTGAACAGCCTTAAAAAGCAGCACATAAACTCCCAACCTGAACCAGAATAAAAGCATCCCCCAAATCCATCAACCCACCAGCAAAGACCAAAAGCCAAACCCTTATCCTAACGGCATTGGGACACCAAATAGGCTGTGGCAGAAAAGTTACTTCATCGCCGCCTTGATGGATGTCATGTTGGCTATTCCGATGTTGTAGCTGATGACCCTTAGGTGGAGCTCGTTTCTCTGGCTTCTCCTCCTTCTTGACGATAGGTATTGCAGAACCCTCTTCATCACCGAGTATACGGATTCAGCTCTGGACCTTTGATGATGGTGCTCATCAAACTCCTCTTTATCCTCTTTGTAGAGTTTGAGTATGCTCCTCCATGCCTGTGAGCCTTGAACCTAGAGTTCTTCTGCTTGATGTATGGCACTCTACCCTTCTTGCTATGAAATCACAGATTCTCCTTGATAGTAGGCTGAGTCTGCACAGAATTCCCCTGAGCCTTTCGCATATGCCTGAGGAGGCTCTCCAGGGCTCGGTGAGTCGTGCTTTGCGCCTTTGTCACCTTGAGGTTAAGATGGCTAGTGATGCCAGGGCTATGATGATGTGAAGCTTGATGTATGTCCTTCTCTTACCCTACCCTTTCTGATGGTGAACCAGGTTTCACACATATTTGTGGAGAAGCGTTCATCTGCAGCAAGGCTCCCCTTTTTGAAGAGCTCCACGAGCTGATCGTTCAACCTCTTCAGGTAATTCTCAGGAAGCCTTGACGCTGCTTCTCTTATGGTTATCCTGCTTGGAGCCCTCCCACGGTCTTCAAGATGTCTTGGTGGGTTTTAAGGTAGGAGGAGATGCTTCGATAATCCATCTTCACCTTCAACAGGGAGCGTAGAACCATACCTCTAACGTTGTAGGCAGGTCTATCACCAGGCTTCGCTTCCCATGGTGGATCGATGCTCCACACTACATCCTTAGCCTTCTTCAAGAAGAGCTCGACTTCACCCTCCCTAACCTTTCATAGGCCCCCAGTTCCGCTCATACGTCTTCCAACCCCTCTTCCTAGCCAATAATCCACCTCGACCACACCTCTATGCTGACAGATTATAGGCTATTCAGCTGACATGACAGGAAGTTTAGACCATGAGACGAACTTTTCTGCCACAGCCCACCAAATAATAAACTATATTAGCCGCTTTTGGCAAAGCAACTCTGAGTAATTTGGATGAAGCTGAGAAGATAGAGAAGGCAAAGCTCCCTGGGATGCTTGCTGTAAAATATCATCCTTATTATCAGGGTAAGATAGAAGTGGTATCGAAGGTGCCTGTTAGGAGCTTGGATGACTTCGCTATCTGGTATACGCCTGGTGTAGCTGAGCCGTGTAAAGAGATAGCTAAGAACACAAACCTTGTGTTCGAGTATACTAATAGGGGTAATACTGTTGCGGTGGTAAGCGACTGCAGTAGGGTCTTAGGATTAGGGAATATCGGCGCTGAGGCCGGGCTGCCTGTTATGGAGGGGAAGTGCTTAATATTCAAGTATCTAGGCGGTGTAGACGCTGTGCCAATTGTCCTAAGAACCCAGGATGCTGAGAAGATTATAGAAGTTGTTAAGATCCTTGAACCAAGCTTCGGTGGAATAAACCTTGAAGATATAGAGAAGCCTAAGTGCTTCTACATACTTGAGAGGCTAAGGAAGGAGATGAATATTCCAGTTTGGCACGATGACCAGCAAGGCACAGCGGCTGTTGAGGCAGCAGCCTTAATAAACGCCCTTAAATTAACTGGACGTAAGATAGGTCAGGTGAAGATAGCGCTTATAGGGGCTGGTGCAGCAAGCCTCTCCATCGCTAGAGTGATCTTTAAGGCTGGTGTTAATCCGAAGAACCTCATAGCGGTAGATTCAAAGGGCATACTTCACCCTGGTAGGACAGATCTTAAGGACACAGATCCCTACAAATGGGAGATATGCCTCACCACAAACGGTGAGGGTAGGGTAGGTGGGATACCTGAGGCACTGAAGGGTGCTGATGTCTGCTTAGCGGCTTCGAGAAGCGGCCCTGGCGTTATAAAGAAGGAGTGGATAAGAGGTATGGCTGATGACCCTATTGTGTTCGCATGCGCGAATCCTGTGCCTGAGATCTGGCCTTGGGAGGCTAAGGAGGCTGGCGCTAAGATAGTTGCTACAGGTAGGTCAGACTTCCCCAACCAGGTGAATAATTCACTGGGCTTCCCAGGGATATTTAGGGGTGCTCTGGATGTTAGAGCTACTACAATAACTGACGAAATGTGTTTGGCAGCCGCTTACGAGCTGGCTAAGGTCGCTGAAGAAAGGGGGCTTAAAGAGGACCGCATCCTCCCGACGATGGACGACTGGGAGGTCTTTCCGAGAGAGGGGGTTGCTGTGGCGTTAAAGGCGATAGAGCAAGGTGTGGCGAGAATAAAGCCTACTAGAGAAGAGTTGATGGAGAAAGCCTTCTCAATGATCAAGAGGGCTAGATCGCAGGTTGAAGTTCTGATGAAGAGGGGCTACATAAAGCCCATTCCAGAGAACTAGGTGTTGAGTTCTATATCACTCGATCGCAGTAGACTGCATCGCTGATCTCGCTACATATTCAACATGCTTCATCACGTTAACCAGAGGTGTAGCCATCATAAGGTATAGGATAGGTTTAAACTCTAAAGTGACTGTTAACCGCTGTAGGTGATAGATAGCACACCATTCATCATCACATATATGTATATATGGTCTGCACTATCGATAGGCCTACAGAGGAAGATAAGCCTACGATGTGATCTTTAAGAAGGGTATGCAGAGCTGTTAAGCAACTTATAATTTAGGAATTAGCTTGATATAGCTGCTTCGACCTTTGCTGTCAGAAGGCCTGCTGTCGAAAAGAATAGGCTGGGCGCGACGAAAAAGATCGCATAGTTAACCGAAACGAATACCTGCTTGCATTACACGCCTAGCATATACCAGAAATTCCTCCTCTTAGGCTTCTCCAGCCTATCCTACACCCCTAACGCGGCTCTCCACTGATATTTGAAGCCAGCAGCGTCAAAGGGTAGTTTAAGCAGATAGTTGCAGCTAACAATTTTCCATCCTAGGTAGATAAAAGGTGAATGAGCCAATGTAGTTTTGCCCTACTCGAGCAGAGGATCTTTAGAGAGTCTTCACCATATTCTAGTAACGGCTGGGAGCTTAGATGCGATGATAATCACAACTTCACTAACCCTATTACATGTGAGGCGATAGTCTACTCCTTGAACGCCTTTTCACAACTTCTCTAACCCTTCGTGATGCTGTCAAAAGATTAGCCTCTTCTCATAGCGTTAAGATTTTAGCTATGGTCAACTTTGATAGATCTGGAGTCCTTGTGGACTCCAGCTGAGCACCACGTGTGGTTAAGCGGTTTAAATGTTCCTTAAAGTGGTTATGAAAAGAGGTTATTCAAGAAGGTGAATCTCTTTTAGCAAAAGGGCAAACTTACTCTAACTATCAGGCTTAGGGAGGTAGCTTATGTAGTCAGGTATGTGGGTGATGAGGCTGTTCGATGGTGAAGAGGTTTCAGCTCACCACAATACCTCCTGAGCAAGTATCTAGATGTGTGGCTGTAGATGAGGTGAAACTTAAGCGATGGTGTTTAGATTTATGTGTGGAGCGCTAT
>CALJAQ010000111.1 GCA_938029515.1 uncultured Nitrososphaerales archaeon | reverse complement strand
CCTGATAAAGATGTAACAATAGCTATAGATTCACCATGCATAAGGGTCTCAGAGAGAGGAGAGTGGGTAAGGCAGAAGTGGAGGGTTAGAAGAGGCTTCATCAAGATTTATCTCACTGTAGATGTAAAGACAAAGCAGATACTATCAATGGAGGATACTAGAGAAGATGCTCAGATGGAAGGGTGCTTAAGCCCCTAGTGAAGGGGCATCATTGAAGGCAGAGGCGGTAAAGGTGATAGGAGACTGAGCCTACCACTCAAGAGAAAACTTGCTCATGGATTAAAGAGGCATAGAACCCTGCATAAAGGTCAGGAAAAACTCTTCCACAAGAGCTAGCGGATGCCTAGCTAGAAACTCATAGCCACAGAGCAGCTCAAAGACCTAGATCAACGAAAAAAGCATGGTTTAAAGCCTCGGGGGGGCTATTAACTTCAGGTATAAAGACACCTACTTAAAGCTCGAACCCAAAAGAATCTGCCTTAACACTAACCACCCTGCACTACTTGAACATGAAGCTATACCTCCCTTTTAAGATACGTAGTTAAAGTGTGGAAGCTAGATAACTTTCTGCTTCACGCCAATCTTAAGGCCCGTCTTGAACTTCATATCGGTGGATGATGCCTTTAATGTGTTCTTGATACATATGCTGCTAACGCCCATAGCATATCGGTGTGTCCTCTGGGTGGCTGAATCTTATATGCCCATCTTTTGTTAACTCATACTTCTCTATGTTCATTTCTGCTATCAGCTCTTGGTCGCATGGAACTTTAGTTTTCCTTCGAGCATTGTCTGCTTCAGCTAGCTTAAGACCTCTCCCTTCTTTGGCATGGTTAATATAATGCCTTCAACATTCGGTATGCCTGCGTTATTCATATCCTCCACAATACATTCGCCTACACACTCTGATCCACTGATACTCTGTATATTGTGTGCCATCTTTCTGATATGATTTTGATGTATCCTATGATTGATGCGTAGCTTGTCAAGTTCGAATCTTTTTAGATGTCTTAGCTTGAGTGTGTCTTCGAGCTTCTCCAACCTTCTCCAAAAGGGGTGAGCGGATCTGAAGATGAGGATAGGCTCGTTTAGTTTAAGTTTGCTGCTGAAAAAATTTTTTTCCGGTGGGAAACTTAAACTAGTCAAGGCTATGCGCTTCTAGCTTCTTTAACCGCTTCTCGAGCTCCTTTAGGTCGCTTCTCTCTAATGCGTGTTGGCTGAGCTTAAGCGCCTTCATTAGAAGGTGTAGAATTTATGCGTGTTCTTGGCGTCTCCTTTGTTTAGGTATGCTTGAGCCTTCGTAGAGTTGCTACGCTAGTCGTGCAGCGTCCTCCTGACCACTTTGCCTCTTCGTTTTGTTGAGGAACTCTCTGGGTGAGTAGCAAGTCTCCTTTACCAAGCTATAGACCTTTTATCCGCTGAGGCAGAGGGTGGTATAGGAGAGTAGGTCGGGTCGCTGATTCAAGAAGGTTAGAGGTTTGTGGGGCGTGTCGAATAGGAGGCTGGTCTTAGAGAAGGGGTATTTGATAGCCGCTTAAATCTGGCTGATAGTAGTTACTGGTAATCTAGCTCATCGTAAGGAGGGTGAACAACCTATTACGAGTCAAATGTGAGGGGTGATAGCTAGAGGGTAGCGGGCCTGGTGGGATTTGAACCCACGACCTACTGGTTAAGAGCCAGCCGCTCTACCTGGCTGAGCCACAGGCCCTCTGCTATCTGCGTTTACTGCTTTGTTATATAAATTGATTTGTCAGTAGTTTATAGTTGGCTGTAGTTTAATGTTATATACTGTTATGTGCCCTCTACATTGGAGAAGGTGTCTTTGCTTTACTTCGTCGGCTTAGGTTTAAGCGGGGTTGAGGGGGTTTCGATTGAAGGTTTTAAGGTTCTGAAGGGTTGTGGAGTTGTGTATCTTGAGCGCTACACCAGCCCAGGTGCACCATCAGCTAAGGAGCTTGCTGAGTTTCTTGGTAGGGGTGTTGTAGAGGTGTCGAGGGAGTTCGTTGAGGATGGTAGAAGGATTCTTCAAGAAGCTAGAGAGATGGATGTGGCGTTAGCCTGCTTTGGAGACCCTATGGTTGCCACGACGCATCAAGAGCTTCGTGTGAGAGCGGTAAAGGATGGGGTGGATACCCGCATAATCCACGGGGTTTCAATAGTGGGCTGCGTAGCTGGGGAGCTTGGGCTTCACCAATATAAGTTTGGTAAGATGGTAACAGTGACTGCTTCGGTGCAAGCGCTCAACAGCGTGCTCGACACAGTCTACTGGAACCTACTGAGGGGGCTGCACACACTCCTACTCTTAGAATGGGAGCCGAAGCGTAGATTCACACCAAATGATGCTTTGAAGATGTTAAAGGAGGGGGATGAAGATGTAGGGCTAGGGGTGTTCAACGAGAACCTGTTCATCGCTGTGGCTGCTAGGTTGTGTCAAAGAGGGCAGCTCATAAAATTAGGTCTGCTTAAAGATCTGCTTGACTGTGAATACGGTGAGCCTCCTTATAGCATAGTCATCCCGGCTGATCTGCACTTTACGGAGGCTGAGGCGCTAGAGGCTCTATTTAAAAGCAGCGAGTGTAGCAAGGCTAATAACACTTTGTATGTGAAGAGTAAGGCTAACCTTTTAGTACCTAAGTATGTGGAGAAGACCCGCGCGGCTCTAGCTAAGGTTAGGAAAATGTTAGATGTAAAAAGGTGTCAGCTTAATATATCGGATCTGCTGGAGAATGTTGACTGCTACAGCAGCGATGCGCTGAGGTTTCTTAAAGAGGGGAAGCTTGAGCTCGCTGTATTGAGCATCGGGTACGCTGAGGGGCTCTTAGATTCGCTTCGCTTTCTAGGGTTGGCGGATGTGCCTTGGTAAGTAGGCAGATAAAGGAGGTTCTGGCGAAGATCTTTACCCTGCAGGTGAAGCTTGGGCTTGTTAGGCTTGAAGATCTGCAACCTACACTACCATTCAACCCTACGTTGTTAAGGAAGCTGGTCAGAGAAGCTGTTAGAAAGGGGCTTGTGAAGAAGGAAGGCGACGCATATAGGTTGAGCGAGAAGGGCAGAGGTGTGTTGAAGGTTGTTTTAGCCGGCGGAGTATTTGATGTCATACACCCTGGGCACGTCTACACACTAAAGTCATCTAAAGAGCTGGGAGATGTGCTTATAGTTTCGGTAGCGAGGGATAAAACGGTTTTAGCGAATAAGGGTCATATGCCTCTAAACAGCGAAGCTGAGAGGGTGGAACTTGTTTCTTCAATTAAGTATGTCGATCTAGCGGTGCTTGGGAGCGAGTCGAACATCTTTGAGGTTGTTGAATCTATACGCCCAGATGTTATAGCTATAGGCTATGACCAGAAGCATAAGGAAGAGGATCTGATGTGTGAATGCATGAAGCTGGGTGTAAAGGTGAAGGTCGTTAGACTGAATACACCTAAACCTAGCGTAAAGACGTCTACAATACTGAGAACAAGGGATGTGTTAGAGGACTTCTAGTGGTTAGAGTCGTCTTCAGTCAAACTGATGCTGAGAGATACTTCAGCGCCATCCTTCAACCCAAGCTTCTCCCTCACATTCACAGGCGCTATGAACTCGACAACCGTATCGTCGTAGTGTGTGCGGTCAATAGCTAATACAGCGCCTTCTACAGCGCCGTTTAACACTGCTCGGAAGCATCTAGCTCCTCCATACGTCCTTTGCCCATCTTCAAACTCGTGAATTCTTATGCCTCGATAATGCTCTAGCTCCCTCCTTAGCCTTCTATCTAAAGGGGTTGAGAGTCTGATGTTTAATGTGCCTGGATAGGGGTCGAATCCCAGTTTTGCTACGAACTGTTTTCGATAA
>CALJAQ010000110.1 GCA_938029515.1 uncultured Nitrososphaerales archaeon | reverse complement strand
GAACAACGTAGATCTATGTCGGCTGCCCAGTCTCTTTCTGCACACTCTGCCGCTGTGTAGTACTTGCCCTCTCTAAGATCTCCTTAGATATCTGCTCCCTCGTCTTACCCGCAGTCTCTATCCCAAGGCTCTTAGCCGTCTGAATAAGGTAGTCGTCACTCGCCATTTTAGGTTCAGCTGTCGAAGCAGGCTCAGGTTCAGGTGTGGGGTTAGTAAACTCCTTCTGCGCCTTCTCAAACTCCCTTCTAGCTTGTCCCAAAGCTCTAGCAAGCTTCGGAATCTTATCCGGACCCCAAATCATTATCACCGCCAGGATTACTAGAATGACTATCCACTCCCAGCCGACTATTGCCACACTATCCACCACACTATTTGCTCAAAATGATTAATATAAGGCTTCCTACTCAGTAGCGTGTTGAATAACTGACCTGTCGTCAAAGATTGTTGTGTTGCTTGCAGATTTAGTGTAGCCGATGTTTTCTGAATGTGTTGTCTGATAGGTGTTGGGAGAGGTATAATGACGCTCTGGAGGAGGGTGAGAGCCTCCTATGTATGATCTTCATATCTAACTGGTCTAGGAGCTTAAGTTTATGAATGATGGTAAGGAGGGTAAGGTTCAGGTACCCTGAATCAAGCTCCTCGCTGTAATTCACGTATACCCCTTGCCCTTCAGGTAGCTTGAAGGCTTCACAAAAGCATTAGCGAAGCATGTTGAAGGCTCCAGACTATACAACCATATGTGTCGAGGATGAAGGTTGAGCCTGATAGATCCATAAAGCCTGATGAAGATGTAACCATAGCTATAGAGTCTTCAGGCATAAAGGTGTCTGACAGAGGAGAGTGGATCAGGCACAAGTGGAGGGTTAGAAGAAGCTTCATCAAAATCCGCCTTGCGGCAGATGTAAAGACAAAGCAGACAGTATCCAAGGAGGATGCACCAAATGAAAAGGATGCTAAGCCCCTGGTTGAGGAAGCCTCTTCAAAGGCAGAGGCTGTAAAGGTGATAGGAGCCTACGATTCAAAAGAGAAACTCAGACTCCTTACAGAGAGGGGCATAGAACCCTGCATAAAGGTCAGGAAGGACTCCACAAAAGCTAAGGCTGCATGCCTAGAAAACAAGCCATAAAGCAACTCAAAGACCCAAATCAATAGAAGAAACACGGCTTCAGATAATGGTTGAACCAACCTCCGTCAAAAACCCTCAGAGAACAACACTCATCCACCAATGGGTAAACACCATAAAAGAACACCTCTCCAAAACCTCAATCAACAACTCTCCATAAAAATGGAAAACTTGAAGATAGCTGGCAGAGATATGACTTATAACCCATACACTTATTCAAACTCACAACTTAACACACCACAACAATTTACACTTAATATATTATCCTCCCGCTAAGATATAGTGATGTCCTCTCGTCTTTTGGGTTCTCAAAGAGTTCACTGGTTTCTCCAACTTCAACCAGTTCACCCATCCAAAGGAATGCTACTCGGTCAGATAACCGCTTAGCTTGGAGGAGGTTATGTGTAGCGAAAACCACCGTAATCTTTGAGTCAGAATTAACCCTCTTAACTACATTTTCGATAGCCGCAACATTTGGCGGATCTAGGTTGGCTGTAGGCTCATCTAACAGAAGAAGCTTAGGTTCTAACACTAACGCTCTTGCTAACGAAACTCTCTGCGCTTCACCCGCTGAGAGAGTAGCTGCTCTCCTTCGACCGAGGCCGGAAAGACCAACATATCTTAGCGCTTCATCTACCTTCTCCACCACCGCTCTTTCAGAAAAACCCCTTATCCTAAGGCCTAGAGCTACGTTGTCAAAGACGCTGGCGTCAAAGAGCGCTGGGTGTTGAAAGACCATAGCCATACGCCGCCTTAGAGTCCTTCTGTGCTGCTCACTACCTTCGGTATCGACACCTTCAAAAAAGATCTTACCTTCATCTGGGTAGATAAGTAGATTTATGAGTCTAAGAAGTGTGGTCTTACCAGCACCACTAGGCCCTATTATGGAAAGGATCTCCCCTCTTCTAACGCTTAAAGAAACCCCTTTTAAAGCAGCTTTATCTACAAAAGACTTGGAGACACCTATCATCTCCACTAAATTCACACTTCCACCTTCCTGTTAATCTTAGTTGATCGAGTCTGTGCAAATAAGCCGCTTCTGCTCTTCATCTGAAGACAGGTCAAGACAACGTTGACCAAGAAGGCGAGCGCTAATAGTATGATACCTAATGCTATGGCTTCAACGAACTCACCTTGATTTGTCAGAAGCACTATTGATGTCGTTAAAGCTCTTGTGTACCCAAGCAGATTCCCACCTACAATCATAATCGCACCAACTTCAGAAATAGCTGCCCCAAACCCTACCACCAGCGCTGTTAGCAGCCCAAGTCTGCTCTCCCAAAGTAGTATTCTCACCTCTTGCAAAGCGTCTGCGCCAAGAGAGATAGCAGCCTCTCTCAACCCAACATCTATACCAGAAGTAGAGGTGATGACCACACCGGCAACAATAGGAATAACCATAGTGAGCTGAGCCAACATCATAGCTTCTGGTGTATAGATTAAGTGTAGAAAGCCTAAAGGACCTGTGCTTGAAAGTAGGATGTAGAAGATTAGGCCAACGAGGACAGGGGGAAGCCCCATAAGCGTGTTGATCATACTTATAACAATCGTTTTACCTCTAAAGCTTCTAAGAGCTATCGTTGCACCTAATGGTATGCCTATGATACCGCCCAGTAGCGTAGCTGCACCCGACACCCTGAGTGATAAAAAGGTTATTCTCGCAATCTCCGGGTCTCCAGAGAATATCAGCTGTAGAGCTCTAAATACTCCGTAGAATAACTCTTCCCATCCAGGCAAGAAAGCTCACCCCACTACGCATCACACTCTGTCTGAAGGTACTTGCGAGTCTGATTGAATCCAACTGGGGGGTTTCATCCCCTCCTCTCTAAGTTTCTGAACCCAAAATTGAACCTCGGCTTTCTCAGACGGTAACCCTATGGACTCGGGTTTACCAAAGACTGGAAAGAAAAGTTGTTGACCGCTGACCTCAAATCGTTCTATGAGTCCCTGCCCTTCGTCTGAAATCATAAAGAGAAAGAACTTCTCTGCGAGGTCTGAATTGATGTTAGGATACCTCGTAGGGTTAAGGTTTATCAGCCCATAAGGGTTGAGTAGAGCCGCGTCTCCTTCTACTAGTATCTGCAGTCCAAGAGTGTCTCCCAGCTTACTCTTCAACTTTCCCCACGTGCCTCTGTCACTAACTGTGTAGGCTTGCTTCTCATTGCTGACTCGAATGGTTGGGCTCATCCCTTGACCGGTTTCAATGTACCAAGGTTTACCTCTTGGACTTACGTCTGCACCTGCCCACATCCTAAGCTCTAAAGCATTGGTTCCAGATTTATCACCCCTTGAGACAAAAGCTGCACTACCTTGTTCCCCAGCTTCAGCTATCTTCTTGAAAGCCACAGTAACGTTGGTGCAACCTTTGATGCCCGCTGGATCACTTTTAGGACCTATGACCACGAAGTCATTATACATTACAGTTACACGATGTACGCCGCTTCCAGAATTTACAAAAGCATCCTCCCTAACTCGATCATGGATAAGAAGAATGTCCGCATCTCCCCTTGACGCAACAGCAATAGCCTGCCCAGTGCCGAGGTAAAGCCAAGTCATATCCGCATTAAATCTGCTATCGAAATATGGTTTGAGATACTCCAATAGACCGCTATCTACTGTGCTGGTTGTTGTAGCTATAACAAGCCTACTGCGACTGGGAGACAAGTTTATGGTAGGTGAAGATAATGTGATTAAGATTACGGCTAAGGCTCCCACTATCACCGGCAGGGCTTTACCATTCATCGATATCTTCTACTGAAGATAACGATAGCAGTATCTTTATAAATATATCGAGTGTAATAAAACGATGAGCCAATTTACACCCCGCTATCAGGTCTGGTTAGAAGTAAACGGAAAGCGTGTTGTAGGCGCCTCTGAAGCTAAGATCCTGGAAGGTATACAGAAGCTAGGCTCATTTATGGCTGCATCAAAGGCTGTAGGGGTATCTTATGCACACGCTTGGAACGTCGTCGATGATATAAGTAAAGCCATCGGTAAACCCATAGTGGAGGCTAAGAAAGGAGGAGAGTATGGTGGAGGAACTAGACTTACTGAAGAGGGTATAGCTCTCCTTAAGCGGTACTACGAGTTGGAGAATAGGGTTAGAGAAACTGTATTAGGGGCATCTTCTAAACCTTTTAAAAGCAGATTCGTTCACCGAAAGGTTAGTCTCCCAGAGTTCACAGTGATAGGAAGTGATTGTATAGGTTTAAGCATCTTAGTTGAGTTGATGTTGAAAGAGAGAGAATTTACATACGATGTTGTAAGAGTAGGCTCTGCTGCCGGCTTGAGCGCTATAATGCTCGGTGAAGCTGATGTTGCAGGTATACATCTACTTGATGAGAGGACAGGAGAGTATAACACACCCTTCCTCAAAAGATACTGGGTTGCAGATAAGGCCGCTCTGATAAGAGGATATGTTAGAGATCTAGGGTTTATAGTCGCTAAAGGCAACCCTAAGGGTATTAGAACGATTCAGGATCTGCTTAGAAAAGACGTGAAGATGGTCAACAGAACCCTGGGTTCTGGGACAAGAGCCCTGTTGGATATGCTTTTAAGGAGGGAGGTTGAGATGAGGGGGCTAAAGTTTAATGAGGTAGTGAAGAAGATAAGAGGATATTCGGTTGAAGCGAGTTCTCACGCTGAAGTAGCTGATTCTGTAGCAAAGGGGGAAGCAGATGTAGGCTTTGGAATAAAGTATGCCGCAGATAAGCACGGTTTAGACTTTATAACCGCGGCTCAAGAACACTTCGACTTTGTAGTTGAGGAGAGGAGGCTTAGAAAACCCCTAATCAGACTATTCATAGAGAAGCTTACATCAAAAGAATTCGAGAAGGAGGCTGAGAAGGCTGGATTACATATATTAAAAGATATAGGCAGCGTAATCTACAGACCCTAAACAGAGAAGAATCTAAAATATTTGCGACACATTTATCTCCACATCAACTATCTAAGAAGTAGAGTTGGTTAGAGGTAAAAAGAAGACTAATATCCTACGCCTTCTAGAAAAGCTTTCAAGGAGCAAAGTTGTTGGGCAGACCCTCTTAGAAGTAGAGAAGCTCCTAAGATCCACAGACATCTCTGAGCAAGACGTCTTAAGACTTTACGTTTCATCGAAAAACAGTGCTAATAGAAAAATCTTCGCGGCAACACCTTATAGCAATAGAATTCTCCTCCTACCACAGTGTCTTAGAGCAAGCGGATGCCAAGCACCGTTAGATGAAGAAGGATACCACTGCCTAGGCTGCGGTAGATGTTTAATTAAAGAAGCTAAAGAAGAAGCTGAAACATTAGGCTACAAGGTATTCATCCTAGCAGGCGGCTCAATGGTCGAAAAAGTCTTTAACACAACTAAACCAAAAGCGTGCTTAGGTGTAGCCTGCATAAAGGAACTGGTCCTAGGCGGCTTCGTCTCTGAGAAGAAGAAGGTGTTTCCCTACGCTGTGCCACTAGCGAAAGACGGATGCTTAAACACAGAAGTTAATCTGGATGAACTCAAAACAGCCATCAGACTCTTCACCAAATAGGCAAAATAAATTGAAGATATAAGAAACGTGTTGGCCGGCCCACGCGTCCATCCTTTTTTAGGAAGCTTGATATTCTGTCTAATTTAAAAAGCGCGCACCGTAAATTTGTAGAATTGCCCTTGCTAACCAAAATCTTCTTCTTTACCAGATTTGTTTAACAGATGCTTAGCGCCGTTTAGAAAAATCGCTATTGAAAAAAGTTAGCGAATCTTAAATCCATTTACTGATAGATGGAAATTCTGTTAATACAAAAAGGTGCGTTAGAGTTAAATAGTTAGCACCCATTTTTTAAATGTGTGAGGGAATAAAAGCCCCTCTAGCAGTAACGATGGCAGTTCCGCTTTTGCTCTTAGTGTCAGTAACATTGGTAGTAAAGGCTTCTCCTTCAGGAGCTACAATTGAACTTATAGGAGAAAAGTGAATAACGATCCTCTAAAGTCTATAAAGCATCGCCACCCTTCCAAGCATACGTTAACCAAGTCTTAACAGCACTTGACGATTGCCTTCAACATTAAAGACTGAGAGCAATAATCCTTAGCCTTTAAGACTTTGGATTCTAAGAAAGAAGCTGATGTCATTATATCAATACATCCCGAAGCTTACGCCGGAGTCTTAGGAATAACTATTTGGCAAGATACTAATAATGAAGGCTATTTTGATAAGATACCTGTGAAAATAGGAGGCAGCCCAGCGTTGGGAGATTTCAGAAATGTTTTAAGACATGAAATTGGGCATGCGTTGGGGCTTGGGAATGAGACTACTGAGGAGGCTGACCCAGGGTTCAACTTGCGATGCTTCAACGATAAATTCCGACATCTACCCATCAATTCT
>CALJAQ010000109.1 GCA_938029515.1 uncultured Nitrososphaerales archaeon | reverse complement strand
GATTTCGTTGAAGTCGTAGCCGAGGGCATCTAAGATCTGGTCGAATGTGCTCTTGAGCTGCTCAAGATACTTCTCTGTATCCACTTCATCTGGTGAGGCCATTGAGATCGGTTTTACTCCTGGCGGCGTTGTGGTCTTGACGTATGCTATTATTTCACCAGCTTTTACTTCTTTGCCTTTTGCCATAAGTAGCTTTGCAGCCCTTACGTGCTGCGGCGTTGTTTCGGTATATTTATCTGGCGCTTTCCCTATCATGACATTAAAGGCTAGATCCTGTAGTGGGATTCTTCTCTCCTTTAGGTCTAGGTACCTCTTCCTTAGAAGATCTCTAATGCTGTCTTTGGCTTTTTCGAAGTTCTCTTTTGTTTTAACTTCACTTAGTATCTTTAATGAATCATAGAATGCTTGTTTGATAAAGGATGGGATGTGGCTCTTTTTGCCTGTAAGCCCTTTGACGTCGACCTTTCCATCTGTGAGCACACCCATATAGTTCTTCTTACGTTGGCTGAATGCAACATACCTGTAGGTTTTATCCAGCTCAAGCTCTATGTTAAGTTCAGATTCAGCCCACTCCTTTATTGCATCGAGCTGCTGTGGGTTGGGGCTTCTTAGAAAGAGGGAGTCTGTATCACCGTAGATAACATCTATTCCAAGTTCACTACACTTATCTATGGTTCTGGTAATCACATATCTCCCTAGGGCAGCGGTCGCCTCCGCTACCGGCAGGCAGTAGAGCGGGAAGATTTCAGCGCCCATAACACCGTAGCTTGCGTTTAAGATCACCTTAAGCGCTTGTGAGACGATATTATTAAGTTCCCTGTCGTCCTCTGAGAGTGAGCGTTCTTTGGCGAGATGCTTATAATAGTTAACTCTAAGATCACGCAGAGAGCCTATTAGAAGTGAGGTTATACCCCTCCTCTTCTTACACGTCCAGTGGTTGGTTTCTGGCACGAGGTTACTTTTACATTCTTCGTGCACACACCTAACGGTCTCATAAGATAGGTTGTAGACCTTGATTATACTTGGATATAGGCTTGCGAAGTCGAGTACGCTGACATCAAAATACACCCCAGCCCTTGGTTCGATGACAACGCCTCCTTTATACTTCTTACCTTTGATTATGGCTGTAGTCGCTGCACCACCCTTCTCCTCGAGTTCCCTCTGCTTAGGTATCAAGATATTCCTCCTCCTATGCTCGAAGAAGAGCATACTTCGAATCCAGTTCGACACACCTAACCTCGAGACATCATCTAACGGCATCTTAGCGATTCTGCAGAGCACAATCAATAGTTTGCAGAGAAGTTCGCCTCTGAATGTTGTAAGCCTCATAGCTAAATGCGCATCGTTATAGCAGTATCTAGCCAACTCTGCAGAGGATAGATCGCCTATCTCCCCTTCGAATTCTATCTTGCTCTCTTCAAGCAGAGCCTCAGCGACAGCGCTGAGCGTATGTTCAACATACTTGCCTCCAAAAGCGTAGATTTGTAGGGACCTGTTGTTAAATGTCTTATAAAGGTCTATGTGAACCCCGTGCTTAATGTATGAGACATCCCTCCCAAGTGTGATAGGGATCTCATCCTTTGAGAAGCCGAGCTTCTGCGCCCTATGGTAAAGGTAGTTTAAATCGAACTGGTCACCATTGAAGGTTAGTAGGATAGGGTATTGTAGAACCGTTAAAAAGACCTCTCTTATCAGATCTCTCTCATTCTCACAGAGTTTAAAGACCACCCCTTCGCCTATAAGCGGTGGAGCAATCGCATCGTCGCTACGCTTCAAGACAAGAACCTTCTTTAAACCGTCGTCTCCAACCATAGCGGCGGCTATAACTGGCTGCGACGCTTCTTCAGGGTTGGGTATGCGGTTCACTTCAGACGCTAGAACCTCTATATCTAAGGCTACTCGCCTTAGGTGTGGCAGAGGTTGGCTTAAGAGCGACGCCCACTCCTCGATATACTTCTTTAGGTCTGGATCTGCTTCATCTAAGATCTTCTGCAGCCTACTCTTCACCGAGCTCGGCGGCTCATATTTTATTGGTTTTATAGATTCTTCTTCTACTGTGTAATAGGCGCCGCAGATTAGATTGTTGTCGTATAGGTAGTTCTCATAATATTTTATGTCCGCCTCCCAAGCATCTACTACATCACGTATACTAGATTTACTTGGGCCTCCTATGGCAAGGGGGTCTGTAGCTACTATACGAGTAACCTCTACTTCAACATCCTTAAGAAGGTCGAGCTTCTTCTCACTCCTAAGCTCAACCACATCACCCCTTCCCTCTAGCATACTTAACTCAGAAGGTTTAAGTCTAGTGTAGCAGTAGGGCTTATGCCCAGTTGTATCGTACCAGAAATATATTCTACCAGCCTTCTCGTCGTAAAATTTAAGCACCGCCTTCTTCTTCTCGCCATCGTACGCTGCTGAAAGGAGGATAGAGGGCGGTATGGATGAAGTATGTGAAGTCAGCTCCTTGACCCTTTCAGATAAGCTTACCTCTCCACCTTCCAATACGGGACACAGCCATGTCCTCCTCCTTGCGTCTCTGATATATCTTAATCGCCCAAAACTCTCATTTCCCGCTCTTCTATTTCTACTAAAGTCTAACATAAGTGTTAGAAAAAGTTAAATCTCCTCCTCCTACTCGATAGGTCGTGTGGCGTTGAAGGCTTTGGGGAGAATCAGATCACTTCCATTAACCGCTATAGTATTTATAATCACAGGGCTATTTTGGATCATATCCTCCATTCTATCTGAGAGCAGCCTACACACATTAGGTGTGGGCTTAATCTCTCTCGCCGCTGGGGTTTTGATCCTTAAAGGCTTAGCTTCCGGCTACGGTTGGAGCTTCTATACAGCAGCAAGCCTCTACAATCTGATACTATTCGCATACATGGCTTATGCTTCCTCTATTCTTATTCAAATAGGGCTTGTGTCTTTAGGCGTGGCTTCAATAGTAGGGTATCTTTTGGCAGCAGCTACCTACCTAATCATCACGTTTAAAGCATTTTATAGAGTGAGCTCCGCACCAGCCGAATCAAGCTGACTTATTTGGTGTTAGGAGTTGAGTAAGGAGATAGGTATAACCGTTAAGAAATCTGAGGACTTATCAGAGTGGTATAATCAGGTTGTTCTGAAGGCTGAGTTGGCAGACTACGCTTCAGCTAAAGGCTTTATGGTGCTCAGACCCTATGGCTACCAGATCTGGGAGATAATACAGTGCGTCTTGGACTGTGAGTTCAAGAAGCTGGGGCATAAAAACGCATACTTCCCCACGTTGATACCTGAGAGCGTACTGAAGCAGGAGGCTGAGCACTTCAAGGGGTTTGTACCTGAAGTCTTTTGGGTTACTGAGGCTGGTGAGAACAGGTTGGGTGAGAGACTTGCTGTAAGACCGACTTCTGAGACGATAGCATACAGCTCCTATTCTAAATGGATTAGGAGTTGGAGGGATTTGCCTCTACTTTTGAACTTCTGGAACTCTGTTATGAGGGCTGAGATCAAATCAACTAAGCCGTTTCTAAGAACTTCGGAGTTCCTTTGGCAAGAAG
>CALJAQ010000108.1 GCA_938029515.1 uncultured Nitrososphaerales archaeon | reverse complement strand
ACCCATCAAACTTCTCCACAAGCTCTTTAGTTGAATAGCTTAGGTATATTCGCTTAGCTAACTCTATTGTAGGTATCTGCTTATGCAGAAACTCATCAACCTGCGCAGCAACCACTTCAGCCCTACCTGAGAACTCAACTTTAACATCGCCAAAAGAAATAGTAACGTTGATTATAAGCCCCTCAGACAAACCCACCACATCACATCAAAAAGAAGGTCTCTGCAATTAAGTTTTGCGCACATCAAACAACTTTACTTTGAAATGCGAGCTTCACTGCAGAAGCTATATCCTCAACAGCGACTCCTAGAAGCTGTGCGCCAGCCTCCATAACTGCATCCGCCAACACCCTCTCTAAATCTGAAGAATCTGCGCTAACCCCTTTAAGAGACCTTTCAATCTGCTCTATCGCCTCCTCTGGGTAAAGAAAAAAGTCTCCAGCTATCAAAGCATTCTTAATCGTGCCTTCTTCTACATCAAGCGAAACTTTGATCATCTTACCGCCTTTCACTTTATATTCAGATCTAAGTAGCACATCGACTCACCTTTTAGCGATCCAACTCCAAGAAGCGAAGCGCTTACGGTATTCAGAAGCAAGATTCAGCTCATCCTGTGTCGGAGAAGAAGGCTCTATACCAGTGTTAAAGTAATCTGAGAATCCTCTTCTAAGGGCATCCTTAATATCCTCCAAAGTTACGCTACTTTGCGCTTCACGATATATTGTAGTAACTCTATCTTCAACCACCTTGATCTCCTTATCACTTATCTTCTCCTTACTAACCTTTAGAACTTTAAACATAGTAGGTATATCTGTCTTCAGCAGGATAGTGCCATGCTGTAGAATCACACCGCGCCTACGCGTCTGAGCGTTACCAGAGATCTTCTTACCATTAACTATGATGTCATTTATAGGCTTAAATTCAGCGCGTATACCAATCTTCTTCAACCCTTCAACAACCGCTTCACAGATAACCCTATACGAGCCTTGGATATCTTCAAAGAATCTTTTAGCTTTTAATGTGTCTTCACCGGCCACAAGGCTATATGTCAACTCTCCTCCACATTCATGATACACCGCACCACCCCCAGTTATCCTACGCACCACATCAACACCCAGAGACCTGCATGCATCAAGATCAACCTCCTGCTTTAAGCTCTGAAAATAGCCGATTGATACAGCAGAAGGCTTCCAAGTATAGACCCTAAGCGTCTCAGGAACCTTCCCTTCAGCACACAACATGAGTATAGCCTCATCAAGCGCCATATTCCAGTAGGCGTCTCCTTCCCCACTATCTAAGAATCTCCACGAAGCCATCAACAATCTCCAAAGAATGCACATTAGTAAGCTTTTCCTCTACAGTAGTGTGTTAACTGACCTGTTTGTCTAGAGTTTGTGTTTAGGTTTAGATTTGCTTCTTATGCTCTTTAATGGTGCGTTGTCTGGCAGGGATTGGAGGAGGTGTAATGAGGCGCTGGTTAGGAGGGTGGAGGGTTCAGGTACCCTGAATCAAGCTTCTCGCTATAATTCACATATACCTCTTGCCCTTCAGGCAGCTTGAAGGCTTCAGTAGGTGCGTGGAGCTTGGTTCGGTAACGAAGCAGGGCTCAAGGTGGTTGAGGTGGATAATGATCGAATATGCACACGTAAAGCATGAAACATCCATATTCTACCACTCCCTAGCTGAGAGGAGGAGGGCAGATAGCCATCGTTGCAACTGCAAGAAGCTCCTACTATGCTGCTACAGCATATTAAAGAATAGGAAGCCGTATCAAGATCAGGCGTCTTAGCGCCCCGTGGTGTTGCTGCGCCTCAGTACAAGTTGATTGGGCAGCCTGGATGCGAAACAAGCATACTGCCCTCTTTGTGGGCGTATAGGTGACTGCCCTATCGAGGCGCTAAGCTAACTTAGCCTCCTCCCCATAGGTGGCAAGCCAGAGTTCAGTATCCGTATAGTTTAAATCTATCCGCCTTTCTGCAAGGCTAAGGTGATGGATCTTAAAGAGACATCTGCTTGACATCTTAGCATGCCCCATAGACAAGCATTACCCGCTGGATCTAATAGAACTGGACTCAGAGGGCGACATCATAAAAGATGGTATTCTGCTTTGTAGCAGATGCGGTAGATTCTACCCGATAGTTGACGAAATCCCTGTTATGCTACCTGACGACCTTAGGAACAGGGATGAAGATCTATCTTTTTTAAAGAAGTGGATGCACACGCTTCCTGAGGAGCTGCTCTACGGAGCTAAACCCTTTCATCTGGATAAAGGTTAGTTTTATGGTGGAGATAATTAACTATATTGGGAGGAATGTTAAGATCGGCAAAAATGTGCGTATATGGCACTTCGTCTACATCGGTGATAACACTGAGATAGGTGATAATGTGAAGATAGGCTCGCTTACACACATCGATTATGATGTGAAGATAGGTTCTAACACAAAGATCGAGGGGTTAGTCTACATACCCCCTTTCTCAATTATAGGCGAAGGTGTCTTCATAGGACCTAGTGTCACTTTGACAAACGACCCTTATCCTATGAGTGATAGAATGGTTGGTGTTGTTGTTGAAGATAACGTTGTGCTATGTGCTGGAGCGGTTATAAAGGCTGGTGTGAAGATTGGTAGAAATAGTGTAGTTGGAATGGGTGCTGTGGTAACAAAAGATGTGCCTCCTGATACCGTCGTCTACGGGGTTCCAGCAAAACCAATCTACAGTAGAAGCGTATACGATGAGAAGAGGCTTAAATGGATGCGTGGCTCAGCCGTAGATGCGCCTTAGATAACTGTATCTACGCTCAACCAAACGATCTAGCTCAGCAGTAAGCCGACTCTCCAACTCAATCTGACTAGGTGCTATTGTATGCTCTAGCTGTTCGGAGAAGATATACGGACCTTCTGCAACGTATTTTGTGGTTATCTCCGAGAGGGGGAGAGGCTTTTGTTTAAGGATAGTCTTCAGAAGAGTCGCCGCATCTTCTACCTTGCTTTGTATAGGCCTTAGACCAAATGGTACCTCTTTAGATAATGGTGGTACTTCACTTAAGGTGGTTTTGAGGGCATACCCTACGGTTTCAAACGGATTAATCACTTCTTCCTTTATGAACCAAAGGTCTTTTCTGTGTATAATGCTTGTATTATAATACCCCTTCTTATCTTTCCCCAAAAGTATATGCCAATCTTCAGGATCTTCTTCATAGAGCTTCAGTATCTCCAGCTTAGTCTGCTTAGCGCTTTTAACCACTTCAGCCAACACTTGCTCACCTGTTGGAAGTGAGTATGTGATTACCCTTATTCTACTCAGCGATAGAATATGACTGGCTTATAAGCCTAACTATCTCCGGACGATGATGTTACCTGCGAGGTGTGGCTATGTTAGCTTAGCGCCTCGATAGGGCAGTCACCTATACGCCCACAAAGAGGGCAGTATGCTTGTTTCGCATCCAGGCTGCCCAATCAACTTGTACTGAGGCGCAGCAACACCACGGGGCGCTAAGACGCCTGATCTTGATAAAGGGGCTTAGAGGAGATGCGCATCTTCCTAGCAAGTCCTAAAGATTCTTAGATCGCTTTTTATAGATGTTCTACTTACCCATAGAAGGAGAAATGTTTGAAAGAACCTTTAAGGTTCTCTTCATAGGAGATAAAGCGGTTGGGAAGACCACTCTACTAAACAGAATTCTATTAAATAATCTTAAACCAACATATATCCCAGAAATAAGGGCTAATGTAGCGGAAAAAGATTACAGATTTTCCAAATTTGTATTTAGGCTTCTATTTTGGGACGTTGAAGCCGCACCAAATAAATGGGTTCTTACAAAGATCTTCGCAGACGTCCAAGCGCTAGTATCACTATTTGACGTAGGCAACTTAAGGTCGTTAAATATAGCGGTGGAACAGTGTGCTCCCGTTAGCTGGCTTCATACCCAAAGCCGCTGGCTAGTTGGAAACAAAATCGATCTAACAGAATATAGAACAGTAGACAGAACTGAAGCTATAAAGAGAGCTGAA